>DAOUIB010000330.1:0-6879 GCA_034428275.1 Anaerolineae bacterium | reverse complement strand
CGCGAGAGCGTCAAGATCGCCAACATCGGCCGCGCCCTGCAGGGCGAGCCACCGCTGGCGCCCAAGGACGGCGCCCGTTTCCACTTCAGTCAGCCGGGCTCGGTGCAAGGCTTCACGCTGGAGGAGGGCGAGGAGTCGGGCGGCACGGCGACGGTGGCCAACGTGGCCACGGCCGACGGCTACGGCCTGGGCATCGATTACCGGCGCCTGGCTCCCGGGCGCGTCGCGCGCGTGACGACGCCGACCTTTATCCCCTCGAAGGAAACGCGGGACTACTTTGATAGCGCGCAGAGTTACCGGCTGTTGTCCTCGCCGACGCTGGGGCCGGGGCAGGAGCTGCGGGCGCGGGTGCTGGCCGACGCCGGCAACGAGGCGGCGGTCAACCTGCGCCTGGTGGTCTGGCACTATGCCGCGGGCGACGAGCGGGCCCTGATCGGTCAGGAGCCGCAAACGTTGGCGCCCGGCGCTGAAGTCGAACTGAACTGGACGGTCCCGGACACGGGGGGACAGCCGGTCTGCGCCGTCGGCGTTGAAATCAGCGGGGCCGGGGGCGTCAGCGGCAGTGTCGTGCTGGACTGGTTGACCTGGGAGGGCGTGCCGGACGTTGTGCTGAGGAACCCGCATCCGGGTCCCACGCGCCAGCAGCGCCAGCACCAGTCCATCATGTGGAAGCGGGCCTGGGTGGACGCCCTCGACAGCGGCAACTCCGATCGTTACCCCGAGTTTTTCCGCCTGATCCAGAACGAGGGCCGCGGCCTGGTGCTGCACGGCACGCGCGAGTGGGAGGACTATCGCTTCCGGGCGACGTTGACGCCGCACATGTGCGTGACGGGCGGCATCGCGGTGCGCACCCAGGGTCTGCGCCGCTACTACGCCATGTTGCTGGACCAGGAGCGCGTGCGCCTGGTGCGCATGCTGAATGGCGACGAAAGCGTGCTGGCCGAGGCGCCTGGCGGCTGGAGCTTCGGCGAGACCAGCGACCTGCAGCTGGAGGTCGAGGGCGAGCGCCTGGTGGGCAGCATCGATGGTGTGGTGGTCATCGAGGCCAGCGACCCGGACGCCAGCCTGGGCAGCGGCGGCGTGGCGCTGGTCTGCGAGGAGGGGCGCATCGGCTGCGATGAAGTGGCCATCGGCCCGCTATCATAAGAAAGGTTGCACAGTCGGCCACAATCTGTAAAATAGCCTGTCAGTGTCACGGGATCATGTGGTCCCCGTGGCGGATATCCGTATGGAAAAAGGAGAGAACCGTGCTTAGAAAGTGCATACTGGTAGTCATCGCGCTGCTGGTGCTGGTGCCTGCGCTTAACGTGACGGCGCAGCCCTCCGGCTTGCCGGTGGACGTGCCGCGCGAAGAGTTGTTCGTCATGGACCAGATTTTCCGCTGGTCGGTGATCGACAACTACAACGTCTGGGGGCCGGCAAGCGGGACGCCCCATCGCCACGCCCTGATGTTTGAGACGCTCTGGTATCTGGACCAGGAGACCGGCGACATCATGTCGGGCGCTTCCAACGAGCCTCCGGTCTACAATGACGACTATACGCAGATGACCGTCACGCTGATCGACAGCCTCAAGTGGAGCGATGGCGAGGCCTTCAACGCCGACGACCTGGTCTATACGGTTGAGACGATTTGGAACACGCCGGAATTGAACGCCCAGGGCTGGCACGCACAGTTTGCGGACTTCCTGGAGTCGGTCGAGAAGGTGGATGACCATACGGTCACCTTCACCCTGAACAGGCCGAATCCGCGCTTCCACAAGAATTTCGAGGCGCGCTGGGCCGGCATGTACATGATGCCCGAGCACGCTTTCTCGCAGATCGAGGACCTGGTGAACTACACCTACCAGGATGGCCCCTATCTGGGTCTTTACGCGCCGGTGGAAATGGACCCCAACGGTTTCTGGAACCTGTTCAAGAAGCGTGACGACCCGCAGAACACGGCGGTCTGCCAGTACCACATGAACGAAGATTGCGGCCCTGGCTACGTCCTGACCATCCTCTACGGCGACAGCACCAAGAAGGTCATCGCCATGACCCGCGGCGAACTGGACGCCTTCATGAACGTCGACTTTGAGGCCTTCGAGTCCCTGCTTGCCTCGACGCCCACGGCGAAGTCCTGGTATCCGGAATTCCCCTGGGCCTACCCCAACGAGACCAGCAGCCGCCTGATTCGTTTCAACTTCGACACCCATGAATGGACCAACAACAAGGACGTGCGCTGGGCCCTGGCGCTGGCGCTGGACATCGTCCAGTTGCAGACCGAGTACATCGGCGGCGTCGCCAAGGTCGTTTACGTGAACATCCCCTATACGCCGAAACTGGCCGAGCTCTATTACAACCATCCGCGGATGCAGGAGTGGGTCGAGAACCTTGAGATCGACGTGGCGGGCGAGCCTTACAAGCCCTACGACGGGACGGTGGCGGACCGCATCGGCGAATGGGCCGAAGAGCAGGGCTACGCCCAGCCGGCCGAGACGGCCGCCGCCTCCTACGGCAGTGGCTGGTGGAAATACGACACCGACACCGCCGCGAAGTTGCTGGAGCACAACGGCTACACCCGTGACGACAACGGCGACTGGTACACGCCCGAAGGCGAACGCTTCAGCTTCTCGATTCAGGCAGCGCCGGACGAGGTAGACTCCTTCCGCGTGGCCAACGCCGCGGCGGACATGTGGAACGACTTCGGCATCGACGTCGAACTGCAGGGTCTGGAGCGCAGCGTCTGGCGCGCCAACTTCGAGACGGGTCAGTTCGAGACGGACGCCCCCTGGCTGAGCTTCGTGCTGCCGGACGGTGACGGCTGGCCCCAACTGCGCAGCTACCACTCGAAGTTCTACGTCCCGGCCCCCGAGCTCCATAACGCCCTTGGCGGCGGCACGCCCGCGCGCCTGGTGGACCCGGTGCTCGACGAACTGATCGACGCCATGGAGTCTCTCCATCCCCAGGACCCGCAGAATCTGGAGCTGGTGCACCAGTACCTGCAGCACTGGGTGGAGAACATGTATTACATCTCCACGGTCAGTTTCAAGAAGTTCGTGACCTGGAACGAACTTTACTGGACGAACCCCCCGAGCGCCGAAAACGACGTCTACATGCCGCTCTACTGGTTCCAGGGCGGTCGTTTCTCGATTGGCGGCCTTGAGTCACTTGGCGGCTAATCAAACAGAATCACCCGCGGGGCGGAGGGGCTGCGGCCCGCCGCCCCGTCTTTTCGCTGCAGGAAACGGGGGAGAAGCCGGACCATGACGCTGCTGCAACAATTCATTCTGCCGCGCCTGTTACAGTGGGTCATCGTCATCGTCGTCGGCATCACGATTACCTTTCTCATCCCGCGTCTGTCACCGGTCAATCCCATCCAGCAGGCCCTCGGCCGTTTAACCCAGTTTGCGGCGCTGGAGCCGGAGGCCGTCCTTCAACTGAGGGAACAGTTGATGGCCAACTACGGCCTGGAAGGCAGTATTATCGAGCAGTACTTTCGTTTCTGGGGCAATCTGCTCGGGGGAGACCTGGGGCCGTCCTTTGGCGCGTTCCCGCAGCGGGTCAACGACATGATCGGCAGGGCGCTACCCTATACCGTGGCCCTGCTGACCTTCACCACCATCATGGGCTGGATCATCGGCATTGTCGTCGGCACGCTGGCCGCCTACTATCCAGGCCGCCTCACCAACCTGGTTGCGGGCGTGATGATCGTGGTTTATCCGGTACCCTATTTCATAATCGCCTTCATTTTTTTGATGGCCTTTACCTATTACATACCCTTTTTCCCGCTTATCGGAGTCTTTCGCGGTGAACCTTTTGAAGCTGAATTCATCGCCACCTATCTGCACAGCACCTTCCTGCCGGCCGTCACGCTGCTGATCACCGGCCTCTCCTTCCGATTCATTATGGCGCGGGCCCTGGGCACGGCCGAACTTTCCAGCGACCACGTGCAATACGCCACCATGGCCGGCCTGCCCGACAACCGCCTGATGTACAGCTACGTGGCGCGCAACACCATGCTGCCCCAGGTGACCGATCTGGGTCTTTCCATGGGCAGCATCTTCAGCGGCACCCTGATCACGGAGGCGGTCTTCGGCTACCCCGGTCTGGGCGACCTGCTGTTGCAGGCCATTTACCAGGCGGACTACAACGTCGTGATGGGTATCACCCTGCTTTCCATCGTGGGCATCGCCACCGCCTCGCTGATCGTCGATCTCAGCTATCCGCTGGTGGACCCGCGGGTCCGCTACCGCTAGCGACACGGGAGCTTAGGGCCATGTTTGGCATTGTGGGTCTTTTCACCAACATCCGCGACCTGATGAAGTTCAGCGGTGCCTTTCGCTGGGGCTTCATCGTGCTGGTGTTTGTATTCCTGATGGCGGGGCTGTCCTGGTTCTCCCCCTATGAGGAGGACCATCGCCGCGACACACCGCGCGGCAAGCCGCCGCTGACGGAGATCAGCATTGGCAGGGATGACGACGGCGAACGCATTTACGCGCGCACCCTGCTTGGCACGACCTCGCAGGGACAGGACGTCTTCTGGCAGTTGACCTTCGCCGTCCGCAATACCTTCCTCATCGCCGGCACGGCCGTGTTCATCGGGCGCAGCATCGCCATCCTGCTGGGCATGCTCACCGGCTACATGGGCGGCGTCTTTGACCGGGTCCTCTCGACGATCATCGACAGTCTCATCGTCCTGCCGCGCCTGCCGCTGTTGATTCTCATCGCTGCCATTCTGCGCGGCGATATCACGACACTGGGGCTGGGCGTGCTGCTGGGCATCATGGACTGGGCGCATCCTTCCAAGCGCTACCGCGCCCAGGTGCTCAGCCTGCGCGAACGCGAGTTCACGCACACGGCGGTCTTTTCGGGCATGAATCCGGTGAAGGTGGTCGTGCGCGAGCACATGCCTTTCCTCGTGCCCTTCCTGCTGGCGGACGTGGTCAGCGGTTTCCTGTGGGCGATCGGCATGGAGGTGACGCTGGCCTACCTGGGTCTTGGTCAAATCAGCGTCCCCACCATCGGCTCCCTGCTCTACTGGGGCAATTACTACAACGCGCTGCTGCTCAACCAGACCTGGGTGCTGATTCCTGCCATCGCGGCGGCTGTCTTCACGGTGGCGGGCTTTTACATGCTGTCCCAGGGAATCACGCATTACCTCGACCCGCGGACGCGCCTGACCCGCCTGGGCGTGAGCGACTCATGAGCCCGGAAGCGGCGGCGAGCGCCGGAATGGAGCAGGCCAGGGTGAACGAAGAATCGCGCAACGTCGTCGAGGCCGAGGGCCTGAAAGCCTGGTACATCACCCAGGCCTATGGCGTGGAACGCACCGTCAAGGCCGTGGACGACCTGACGCTGGCTATCCGCGAGGGCGAAATTTACGGCATCGCGGGCGAGAGCGGCTGTGGCAAGTCGACCCTGCTGAAGGCGCTGCTGGGCGAAATCGTGTCGCCGTTGACTATCGTCGGCGGCAAGGTCGAATATGACTTCGATGCCGGCAAGATCGACGCCCTGAAACAAACGCAGGAGGACCGCGAGGCGATCCGCTGGCGGCGGGTCTCCTACATTCCCCAGGGCTCGATGCACGTGCTCAACCCGGTGCGCCGCATCCGCGACACCTTCCACGACTTCATCGCCGCGCACCAGGAGACCACCCGCGAGAAATCGATCGAGATGGCGCGCAGCTACCTCCAGGAACTGGGCCTGCGGGAGGGCGTGCTGGGTAACTACCCCCACCAGCTCTCCGGCGGCATGCGGCAGCGGGTGACGATCGCCCTGGCGACAATCCTGACGCCCCGACTGATCTTTGCGGATGAGCCGACCACGGCGCTGGACGTTGTGGTGCAGCGCGGCGTCATCGAGTTACTCAAGGAAGTCCAACAGCGGGAGAACAGCACGCTGGTGCTGGTCACCCATGACATGGGCGTGCACGCCAACCTGACCAACCGCGTGGCCGTGCTTTACGCCGGCAACCTGGTGGAGGAGGCGGACACGTCCACCATTTTCCGCCGACCGCGTCATCCCTACACGCGTTACCTGATCGAATCGCTGCCGCGGATGGGCGACCGCAGCGAGCGCGTGGGTATTCCCGGCCGGCCGCCGGCGCTGGACAACCCGCCGGATGGCTGCCGCTTCCATCCCCGCTGCCCGCTGGCGACCGACATCTGCCGCCAGGAAGTGCCGCCGCTCTTGCCCGTGGAGGGCATCGGCAACGGGACGGGGCCGCCGCATCGGGTCGCCTGCTTCCACCAGGTGGATGCGCCTCTCGAGGCCGGTGAAATCGAACACGCCACGGAGATGCCGCATGCAGACTGACAGAGAACATTCCCTGCTAAGCGTTGAGAGTCTGCAGCGCGTCTTTGTCACGCGCGAAGGCTTCTCGACGACCCGTCTGGAGGCGGTGGCGGGAGCGAGTTTCGCCATTCGAAACGACCAGCCGGAAATCTACACCCTGGCCGGGGAGAGCGGCAGCGGCAAGACGACCCTGGCGCGACTGGTGCTGGGCCTGGAACACGCGACCTCCGGCAACATGTATTACAAGGGCCGGGACGTCCTGCACTTGACCAACAAGGAACGGCGCGACTGGTTCCTGAAGGAAGTGCAACCCATCTTTCAGGACCCCTTCGCCACCTTCAGCCCGTTGAAGCGCATTGACAGCTACCTCTACGAGACCACGCGCAATTACAAGATGGCGACGACGCGCGAGGGCATCGACGCCCACGTCGACGAAGCGCTGCATGCCGTGGGCCTGTCGTTGGCGGAGGTGCGCGGGCGCTATCCGAACGAACTTTCCGGCGGCCAGGCGCAACGCGTGTCGGTGGCCCGCGCCCTGCTGACGCGTCCCTCGTTGTTGGTGGCCGACGAGCCGGTCAGCATGCTGGACGCCTCGCTGCGCATGTC
>DAOUIB010000329.1:0-9521 GCA_034428275.1 Anaerolineae bacterium | reverse complement strand
GCTCTGCACGCCGTGGAAGTGTTGCATCGGGGTGCGTCTTGCGGATGTTGGCGCCATAGTCATTCATGGCGTCGGCAAGTGCTTCGCCCACAACTTCCCATGTTGGTCGTGAAAACCGCTTCGTCAGGAGTTGAAACCTGTTCCTGTAAAGTTTCAGACCGAAGGCGCCTGCCACTCCATGTCCGAATTCCGGCCACCAGATGTTTGCGTGCTTTGGCATTTGTTGCTCCACGGTCGTCGCAAGTGCCAACTACCCCTTCACCGCGCCGAAAGTCAGGCCGCGGATGAAGTAGCGCTGGAAGAAGAGGAAGATCAGCAGCGTCGGCAGGCTGGCGATCACCGAGAGCGCGCCCTGCAGGCCCCAGGCCTTGTCGTAGGGCCCCTTGAGCAGCACGATGCCCGCCATGATGGTCCTGGCCGCGTCGTTCTTGATCAGGATGAAGGGCCAGAGGAAGTCGTTCCAGATCCAGGTGAATTGCAGCGTCGCCAGCACGGCCAGCGCCGGCAGCATCAGCGGCACCATCACGCGCAGCAGGATTTGCCCCTCGTTGGCGCCGTCGATGATGGCCGCCTCGCGCAGCGCGGCCGGGATCGTCGAAAAGAAGTTGCGCAGGAGCATGGTCGTGATGGGCAGGCCGAAGGCCACGTGCACCACGATGAGCACCAGAATCGTGTCGTTGATGGGCGTGCGGCTGAAGAGCTGTTGCAGCGGGATGATCACGATCTGCGGCGGGAAGAAGAGCCCCGCCACCACGATCAGGTAGAGGATCTCGCTGCCGCGGAAGGCGAGGCGGCTGAAGACGTAGCCGGTCAGCACGCCGAAGGCGATCGAGACCACCGTCGCCGTGACCGTGACAATCACCGAATTGAGCAGGTAGTTGGGCACGTTGGTGCCGCCGAGAGCCCGTTCGTAGTTCTCCAGCGTGATCTCGTCCGGGATGCGCCACAGACCGTGGCGCGAGATTTCGCGGTCGCGCTGGACGGAGCTGAGCAACACGCCGAAGGTCGGCACCGAGTAAACGACGACCAGCGCGATCAGCGCGACGTAGAGCGCGCGGCGGCTCCAGTTTTGGGCGCGCTCGCGTTCGTTCGGGGTGACTCTGGCGCGCGCAAGCTCAGTCATAGAGGTGTTCCAGACGGCGCACGCGACGGAAGTAGATGACGATGATGATGGCGGCGATGGCGAAGAGCACCATCGAGACCGCGCTGCCGTAACCCGCGCGCAGCGACTTGAAGGTCTCGCGGTACATCTGCACAGCCAGCGTCGAGGAGCCCGAACCGCCCTCGTTGAGCACCCAGACGAGGTCGAAACTGCGCAGCGAGTTGATCACCGCCAGGGCGATGACGACCACGCTGGAAGGCAGCAACAGGGGGATCACGATGCGCCGCAGCGACTGCCGGTAATTGGCGCCGTCGATCTGCGCCGCCTCCAGCATTTCACGGGGCAGGGAGGTCAACCCGGCGAGGAAGATCACCATCGACAGGCCCACCTGTTGCCAGGACCAGGCGAAGATGATGGCGCCCAGCGCCAGACCGCGCGTGCTGAGCCAGAAGACCTTCCACTTCTCCACCCCGATGGTCTTGAGCAGGGTGTTGAGCAGGCCCCAGTCCGGCTGGTACATCCACTGCCAGGTCTGGGCGATGACGATCATCGAGATGGTGATGGGCAGATAGAAGAGGGACTTGAAGACGTTGGCGCCGCGCACCCGGCCGTGCAACAGCAGCGCCAGAATCAGCCCGCCGCCCGTGGGCAGGACCAGCGCCGCCACCATCCAGATGAGCGTGTTTTTCAGCGAGGTGTGGAAGTAACCGTCGCCCGTCAGGCGTTCGTAGTTGACCAGACCGGCGAATTCCGGTGAGGCGAAGGCGCTGAAGGTGTAGTTCGTCAGGCTGAGCCAGGCGGTGGCCAGCAGCGGGCCGATGACCACCACGAAGTAGACGCTGAGCGGGACGACGAGGAAGGCGAAGGTCCAGAGTCGTTGGGAGGTCTTGAGCGAGAAGTTCATGTTCCTATGGTAACGCAGGGGCAGTGCAGGGACCTGACCGGCAGCTTAAAGCGTTGGCGGGGCACCATACCGAATGCCCCGCCAGGTAGATCGTTCTGTGACAGATCGCCGTCAGGCGACCCCTACTGCATGAAGCCTTCTTCAGCGCAGGCCTGGGTCGTCGCCAGGGTGCCGGCGATGTCGCTGGAGTCGTCCATGAAGGCCGAGAACATGTCGAGGCCGCACTCCGCCACGGGCGGGGTGGTGGCCAGGTCGTAGTTGAAGGCGTAGACCGCGGCGTTGGCGATGCTGGCGCCCGCCTTGGCCGCCACCACGTCATAGGCCATCGGGTCGACGTTGACGTTGGGCGAGATGGAGCCGTAGCTGGTGTTCCACAGGGTCTGCGTATCGACGTCGTTGACGAGATACTCGAGCAGCGCGCCGGCGCTGGCCGCGTCCGCGCCCGCCGTCATCACCCAGCCGTCGATCGGGCCGACGCCGGCCTGCGGCACCATGTCGATCTCGGGGAAGTCGAAGAAGTCGTAGTCTTCACCCGGAACGAGGCCATCGCCCTTCCAGTAGCCGCCGATCCAGGTGCCCATCAGGGTGACGGCCGCTTCACCGTTGGCGACCTGGTCGGCCGCGTCGACCCAGTCGTAGGCGTTGGCGCCATCGACGAAGTAACCGGCGTCGATCAGCTCCTGCCACATCTCCATGGCGCGCACGACTTCGGCGTCCTCGTAGGAGGCGTCGCCGGCCATCAGCGCGGCGCGATAGTCCGGCCCGGCGGTGCGCAGCAGCAGGTAATCAAACCAGAACTGGCCCGGCCAGCGGAACTTGGAGCCGAGCGCGATGGGGTCGATGCCCTGCATCTCAAACTCGGCGAAGGCGTCCATCAGGCCGTCCCAGCTGTCGGGCACCTCGATGCCGGCCTCGGCCCAGACCTTCGGGTTGTAGAAGAAGGCGGCATAGTGGATGTTGAAGGGCACGAAATAGCGCTCGCCGTTGTAAAGCGTGGCGGCGTCGGCCACACCGGCCGGCACCACGTCATCCAGACCGGCGGCATCCCACATGTCGCCGATGGGCTGCAGGGCGCCGGCGTCGACCACGAACTGGACGCGCGCGCCGGCCCAGTAGGAGAAGACATCCGGCAGCACGCCGCTGGCGACGCCCGCGAGGATGCCGGCCTTGAAGTCCTCATGGCCGATCGGGCTGTCCACCACAGAGATGCCGCTGGCCTCGGTGAAGTTGGCCATCACGGTATTGAGGTTTTCCTGATTAAGTTCGCCGGAGAAGTAGTGCGAGATGTTGACTTCCTCCTGGGCGACGACGGAGGCGACCGCGCCGAAGGTCAGCAGCGGCACCAGCAACAGAACAAGAGCACGGTGCAAACGGGTCATGTCCATATTCCTTTCGCAACCATCTGTTAATTTGGCCGGTGGTCCGCGCTCGCCCGTGGCGGCGCGGCCGTCGGCCGGTACAATTGCACAGGATACAACCCGGTTTATCAATTGTCAAGCAATTTGAACATTTCATCGCGATTGTTGACGTATCCTTACCCTGATTGTACAATTCCCAACAAACGCAAACCCGGAGAGAAGTCGCCATGGCCGAAATCCAGTCCCTCGCCAGAGGTCTGCGCGCCCTCGACATCCTTGAGGCGGAGACCGAGGGCATGGGTGTGACGGGGATCGCGCGGCGCATTGACATCGACAAGAGCACCGCCTCGCGCATCATGAAGACCCTGGCCATTTACGGCTACGTGGAACAGTCCAGCGAGACGCGTCGCTACACCCTCGGCCCGCGTCTGGTGCGCCTGGGCCAGAGCCTGCTCAACCGTACGCCGCTGCGCGACCAGGCGCGGCCCTACCTGCGCGAGCTGGTGGCGCAGACGCAGGAATGCGCCCACATCGCCGTGCGCGCCAACGACCAGGTGCTCTATCTGGACCAGGTCGAGGCGGCCGCTTCCCTGCGCGTTTCCAGCGGCGTGGGAACGCTGGCGCCGCTGCACTGCACGGCGCTGGGCAAGGTCCTGCTGGCTTTTGGCGACAATCGCCTGCCGGAGCAAATGGAGCGCTACACACCGCGCACCATCACCGACGCCGACACCCTGCGCATGCACCTGGAACAGGCGCGGCGCCTGGGCTACGCCATCGACGACGAGGAATTCAGCTATGACGTGCGCTGCGTCGCCGTGCCGCTTTACGGTCTGGATGGCGAACTGGTCGGCGCGATCGGCATCTCCGGGCCCGGCGCCAGACTGGCGTTGTCGCGCATTCACGATCTGGCCCAGGTGGTACAGCGCATCGGCCAGGCGCTGAGCGACCGTCTTGCCTACCGCCACGAGGAGTATGCGGAAAGCGGGGAGGACGCGTGAGCGAATTGCGCGTTGGGACAAGCAAATTACCAGAGTCGGGGTTGGCGTACTCGTGGACCTGACACCCAACGCGCTGATTCCATCATACTCCCCGGAAACGGGACATTCCTAAGGCGGAGGATCAGGGAACAACGATACGGGTTCGCTGTATTCGCTTACCAGCAGGGAAGTGGAAGGTTTGCCCGAAGGGATCGCCCGCACCCTGAACCGGTCTCCCGGCGAATAGAGACTTCTGTTAAAGGCATGAATGCCATTAATGCCATCCACAGCTGCTAGTCGTGTTGGAGGGTCCCAGACACCGGTTTCCGTATCAGCATCATAGTCATAGAGCTGCAATTCAATGTCAACCTTGTCCCCCGGCGACAGGCCAGAAACCGACCACTGAAGATAGTATCTGAGAAATTGATCGGAAAAGTGTAGCGAAAGCGTTGGTCTTTGCAGCCGATAACACTCGGTTATGTGAGACCCGGGTGGGGCCTTGAGGAAGGGCTTCCAGTTTCCTCCTGTCCTGGCGCTTATGTATTTTTCCTTTGCCTCGATTACAAGGGGGTGGTAAATGGGGACACCCGTTACTGCTGCACAGAGATCAGCAACTGCGCGAAAGGTCGAGCCATGCAGACTTAACTCGCAAGTCTCCGTCCCCGCAAGATTCTGTTGGACTGCGGACTGGTCCGCGCCTTCGCCAAGGCATATCGTCTGGGTAACGTGACCACAGTACAGGGACCCGTCGTTTGCTTCAAATTCAGTCTCACCAAGTCGAACCCAAAATTTAAAATATCCTTCTTCGCATTGCCAATTCGAGTCACAGAAGTCGTCGACAACAATTGCATCGCTCAGGTCACTGCTGACATAGGGAGGGTCACCCACAGCCATATAGCTTAATTCATAGGATGCTTCGCCCCTGACGCGAGACCGGGAGAGATTGACACACAAAATATCGGGGTCGCCCTCGGGATTGCAGTGACAGACACCGTCATTGACAGGCCTGCCCACGCCCCGGGAGCCGTCGAGCAAGGGATAGTGCGCGGCATACTCACTGGCATTCTCCACCCTGGAAAAGCAAACGTCCCGATACTGGCAGCTCAAATTCCCGGGCGCGGGCAACTTGATCAACGTGGGTACGGGTTCGGGCGTCGCCTCCGCACTGCGGCCCCGGACGCTGTTGCCACGGCCTTCACCATCTCCCTGGGCCTGCACATCCACCACGTGGGCCGCGCGCGCCTCCGGCCCCGCCAAATCGATGGTCGTTTGCGTCCCGCCTTGCACTTCCTGCACCTTCCACCAGACCCGGTTGCCCTCTGTCGCAGGCTGCTCTGGCGCCGGAAAACGCTCCCGGGACTGTGCGGCGCCGGCCAGCAGCAGCAAACTGAGCAGGCAGGAAATGATTGGTCGAGGTCGGCGGTTCATGCCTGGGGCCGCCCCTTTCACCTTGTCAGCGGTAACGGAGCCGAATTCGACAATGTGAGAAAAGTGTTAGCCTGTAAACGGCGGGGCGTCAAGTTTTGTTACAGGCCCGGGGGAAGCCATGGCAGTGCGGCGTGCGGTGACGGGCGCGGGTACACTTGTGCAGGGGTGCTGTGACGGGCATGAGCGATTGCCTCGCCTGGCGTCATGAGGACCGGGCGTCCTGATGGAGGAGACCAGTGAGCGAATTGCGGGTGGGTTTCATCGGCACGGGGCGCATCTCCGACCTGCACGCGCTGGAATATCTGCAGAACCCGCGGGCGCGCAGCAGGGACAAACAGGTCCGGCAGCGCTAACGGCGGACAGCGACACGCCGCCCGCATCAGGCTTCATCGTCTGGCGGACTGTTCAGGGATTGTTCGAAGCAGGGGCCTGGCGGACCATCGTTGGCCCAGTCGGTGCAGGCCTGGCCCTCGTTCCAGCAGGCATTTTCCCTGCAGTCATCCCAGCAGGTCTTGCGGCAGCGTCGTACCTGACGCTGACACAACTGCCCGGCAGAGACTGTTCGGTATTCGTTGTAGAACACATAAATTGCCTGGCAGACGGGCACCGACGTGGCCGGAACCGACGTTGCTGGCACGGAGGTCGCCGGGACTGAAGTTGGCGGGCGCGGCGTATTGGTGGGCTGCGCGGCCAGGGTGCAACGCTCCTCGCTGTCGAGCCAGTTGACGCCGTCGCCGCGGGCCTTGACGCAATAGTTGCTGCCCCAGGAGGGCGAGTCGTAGTGGCGGGACTGCCAGTCCGTGCCGGGCGTACCGCAGGGGTCAGGGTCGGCCCTGACCGTGACATCCGACGCGGCCCGCGGGCCGGCGTTACTGACGCTGACGTTGTAGCCGCTGGCGTTGGCCACGCGTTTCCAGCAGAGCGTTTGGCCGACGAACTTGACCACGCCGGGCGCCGGCAGTTGCTGCGGTTTGGGCGTCGGGGTGGGGACGGGGGTGGCGGTGTGGGTGGCGCTGGGCGGCGGCACGGGCGTGGGAGTGTTGCTTGGCCGTGGCGTGGCCGTGGGTTGGTTCGGCACCGCGTAAAAGGCCGGGTCGCTGTCGCGGTAGCTGCGGCCGTTGCCCAGGGCGATGACGTAGAGCACGTCGCCGGGATTGACCTCGTCGAAGTGACGGTAGCCCTGGAGCGCGCTGCCGCAGGGATTCCTTGGCGCCCGGATCTCGGACCCGGCCTCTCTCGGACCCGGCCCCGGCTCCGGCAGGGTCCCGGCGCGTTCACGCCAGGTGGAGTAGTTCTGCGGCCCGGCGACCTTGCGCCAGCAGAGGGTGCGGCCGTTGACGAGCCGCAGCCCGCCGGGGGTATCGCGCCGCGGCAACAGGGTGGGCGCGGGCGTGGGGGTCGGCGTGTCGGTGGGCGGCGCTGTGGCGGTTGGCGTCGGCGTGACGGTTGGTGTCAGTGTGATGGTTGGCGTTGATGTAATGGTGGGTGTCGGCGTGACGGTGGCTGTGGCCGTCGCCGTGGGCTGCACCGCCAGGGCGCAGCGTTGCTCGCTGGTCAGATAGCGTACGCCGTCGCCCCGCGCCCGCACGCAGTAGCGTTCTCCCCAGGACGGCGACGCGTAGTAGCGGTACGCCCAAAGCCATTCAATGCCGCAGGGGTTCGGATCAGTCCGTCGCGTGGCCCCCGGGGAGGATCGCGGTCCACTGCGGTCTGTCGTGACGTCATAGTCGCTGGCGCCTGGCACCCGGGTCCAACATAGATTCTTGCCTACGAACTTCACGACCGCAGGCGCCTGAATCTGCTGCGGTGTCACTGTGGCCGTCGTTGTCGAAGTCACGCAGGCCACCCCACCTTCGCCCCTTGGCCCCTCTGGTGGCGGGCATACGCTAACAGTTTGTGTGGGAGGCGCTGTCCCCACCGGCGTCGAAGGTACAGGCGGCGTTGGAATAATCTTGCATACAACCGTCTCCGTTTCACCCGCCTTAATAAGCACCAGACAAAGTTCATCGCCGGGAGCCACATGCGAGAATTTCCAGCAATCTCTGTCCGGACCATCCCCTCCAGGTGTCCAACCAGCAAGCACTGCCGAGTCTTCCGGGTCCCGGTTTTTTAGCCCTATGACTGATCCGCTGAAGTCGAAATTGTCCCAGCAGAGAAAAGGCAGGTCTCCCTCCATTTTCAGCTGAAGATTTGTAGGAAGGTGCTGTTCTGTGGATGAGGTCGGTGCGATACGGCAAACCCAGGGACTGCTTTGGGTCAAATTGTAAACGCGTACACAAAGCTCGTCTCCGGGACTAACGTTTCCTGGTTCCACGCACGCGGTGACATATTGTCTTGTTCCAGAGGACATTTTCACGGCAGAACTGCGGTTCACAACCTCAAAATAAGGCGCAGAGGGGTTTTGATCCCAGCAAAGCAGGGTTTTGTATTTGATATGCACATTTGTGGGAACGGGTAATTGAGTTGGGGTAGAGGTAGAAGTTGCAGTCAGAACAGGCGTAGCGGTCGGCGGGTACCAGGTAAACGGGCCGCTCCAGGGACTGTGCAAAAGCTCGCTGTCCGCATGCTCCGCCCGCACCCGCACCTGCCATACACTCGTTGCATCCCTTTGAACGGGAACCGAGAAAACCAGATGGATTTCGTCCGGACCGAAATAGGCTTTCCCTTCCTCTCCAAATTCCGTTTCGCCCGCCGCCCTGCTGCTGTACGCCACCACGTATTGATTAAGTCGCTCATGGTTCAGACGGCCCCACTCAATAATCAGATGCGAAGGGCCCTCGTTCACCGTCACTTCAGGGGCGGGCAGCGGGTTCGACTTTACCTCCTCGCTGCGGCTCCAGACGCTGTCGCCGCGGGTTAGCCCGTCGCCGCGCGCCTGCACGTCCACCACATACGCCACCCCCGCCTCCAGCCCCTCCATCCGGTAGCGCAGCGTCCCGGCCTCCAGTTCCGCCACCAGCGCGAGCGCGCCCGCGCGGCGCAATTCCAGCCGGTAACCCGTCGCCCCCGTCACCGAATGCCACGACACCAGGCTGCCCGTCACGGTGACGTCGCGCGGCGCGTCCAGCGGCGTCAGCGCCGGGGTCGCGGTTGGGGTGGCCGTGGCGGTGGCGGTGGGGCCGCTGCCGGGCGTGGCGGTGGGCGCGGAGGGTAGCGCCGCGCAGCGCTCCTCGCTGTGTCGTCTGGTCAGGCCGTCGCCGTTGGCCTTCACGCAGTAGCCGTCCCCGGCCGGCAGGTCCGCCAGCGCGCGCGTCAGCCATGAATCCTGCGCTCCCCTTGTGCCCCTGCTCCCGCTCTCCGGCAACTCACCGACCACGGCGCGGATGCTGTAGCCGCTCGCGCCCGACACCGGGGCCCAGCGCAAATCACCGCCTTCCACCGCCACCGCAGCCGGCGGCGGCAGGCGTCGCGGCAGGGTCGGCAGCGGCGTGGGCGTGATGGTGGGGGTCAGTGTGGCCGTCGGGGTGGCTGTTGCTGTCGCCGTGGGCGTGGCGGTCGCTGTCGGCGTCGGCGTCGCCGTGGGGGTCAGGGTCGGCGAGGGAGTCAGGGTGGGCGTGGCGGTGGGCACGACGAAGGTCAGGATGTCGCTCCATTCGCTGTTGTCGTAGGGATCGCCGAAGCCGCGGGCCTTGACGGCCACGTACCAGGTCTCGCCGCCGGGCAAACCGGTGATGGTGTAACTGGTCGCCTCCGGCCCCGGCTCCGCGCTGTGGGGCCAGCTGACTGTGTCGGGGCCCCAGACCAGCCAGTAG
>DAOUIB010000328.1:0-20731 GCA_034428275.1 Anaerolineae bacterium | reverse complement strand
TTGACCAGGTTGGCCAGCAAACGGCTGCGCTCCGGCTGGTCGAAGAGCGTGACCTCGACCACCGGCGGCGCGTCGGCCCCGAAGGAGTAATCGTCGCAGAGTTCGCGGACCAGATTGAGGAAGATGTCCTGCAGGTGCTCGTAACGCTCGATGCCGCTGCTGACGTAGGTGACGCTGCCTTCCCCGTATGTATGGCGGATGATGCCGGGCATTTCCGTGCGGAAGCCGGGCGGGTCGTTGTGCAATGAGGTGAAGGTGATCGAGTCCGCGGGCACGGTGTAGGGCAGCGTGACGGTGGCGAGGGTCTCCGTGTCCGCTGCCGGCCTGACAATGAGTTGCGATTCCTGCAGGCCGGCGGGGTGCTGGCGCGTGGCCGGCGCGAAGAGTTCGTCGCTGGCCTCCACCGGCGCGAGGTAGGTGAAGGTCTCCTTCGTCTCGCCGGAAAAGTGGACGCCGAAGACGTCGGCCAGCATGAAATCGTTCTGGCGATGGCCGTCGCGGGTGACAAGCGAAGTGTTGCGGCTGGCGTAGAGTTTGCCGCCCTGGCGCACGTATTCGCGAAAGGCCGTCACCTCTTCCTCGTTCATCATCAGCACGTCGGGCAGGATGATGACCTTGTGGCGCGACAGCTGGTCGAGGCTGGTGTCGGTGATGACGCCGAAGGGGACGTGGTTGTCGCGCAGGGCGCGGCAGGCGCCGACCACCGCATCGGTGTGGGGCGAGGAGGACGCGAGTCCCGGGCCTTCCACGTGCCTGCCGTTGTCGGCGAAATTGCATTTGGAGTTGAGGCTGTAGTAGACGGCCACGTCCTGTTGCAACTCGCCGCCCACGTGCGGCTCGTAGTGTTTGGTCCGTCCCCAGATCTCGCCCATGCGCTCGTAGGTGGTGGGCTCCAGGGTGCCGATCGGGTCGATAGAGGTGATGTAAATGAAGGCGCAGCCGTCGGCGATGGCGGAACTGGCGGCGGCTTCCAGCAGATCGCGGGACTTGATGGCGGTGTAATTGGCGAGGGAGATGGAGACGCAGGTCTCGAAGCCGACGGGGCGGTTGGGGCTGAGATTGTAGAAAAGCTTGCGCACCAGCGAGCCCTGAATGGTGCCGCCGTAGAAGTCGCCCTGCAGGTAGGTGTTTTGCAGCGCCAGGCGGCTGTCCACGCCGAAGCGCCAGCCGGCCTCGTGGGGGATGGAGGAGGCCTGGTGCTCGACCGAGAGCCCGGGGTTGGCGGCGAGGGCGGTTTTGGTCTGGCGTTCGGCGAATTCGGCCATCCAGCGCTCGCGGCTGCGCTGGAAGGCGACCCAGCGGGGGTCCTCCCAGTTGACAATCTCGGGAATCTCGCCGCCGACTTCCTCGGCGTAACGGCGGCGACAGTGGCGACAGTAGCAGGGCCGCGGCCAGAAGGTCATGTCCATGCGAATGCCCTCGACGTCGAAGGTCTCGCAGATTTCCCGGGTGAGGTCGCGCGTGTAATCGCGGTAGGGCGAGTTGACGCAGCAGAGGCCGGCGCGCTCTGTCTGCGTGCTGCTGATGTCGTCGGCGATGCCGCGGCCATGGGTGTCCTTGACCTTCCAGTCGTCGTGGTTGCGGCAGGCCCAGGTATCCCAGACGAGGCTCATGTAGAGCACGACCTTGAGGTCATGGCGGCGCGCCTCGTCGATGACCTCCTGCGGCAGGTTACGGCCCTTGAGGTTGGCGTGGACGGGCGCGACCTTCGAGGGGTAAAAAGCCTGCCCGACCACCGACTGGGCGTACATGAACATGGCCTGGGCGTTGGATTTGCGGATCATGCCGACGTAGTGTTCGGCGTCGAAGCTGGCGAGGAAGTCCGCGTTGACGTCGGTGATGTGCTGGTCGACAACAGCGCGACGGTAAATGTTTTTGTACCAGGGCTGGGTCATTGTGGCCTCAATTCAGGAAATTTTGTAAGCAATCGTCTCGCTGCAGGTACCTTGCCATCTCCGGCCCTCACCCCCTGCCCCCTTATCCCGCTCAGTCGCGGGAGCCCTTCCCTGAGGGAGGGGGGAAAAGAGGTTGATTTGCTGCGTTGAGTTACTGAAACCTCGTTTCTCACGGGAAGCACCGCTTTTCAGGAAAAGCAAAAGAGGTGTGATGTTTCTTGCCATTTGCATCGGCAACCAAATCAGTGGGAGAGTTCGCGTCGCAAACTTGTGTTTTCTCCCCCTCTCCCTGAGGGAGAGGGGGCCGGGGGGTGAGCGCCATACCCATCACTATTCATACTCCAGCGTCAACATGGCGAAGGTCTCAAGTTCCTGCAGGGTGAAGCTGACGCCGTCGTCGTGGCGCTCGAAGGGCAGTTCGCGGCCGGCGGGCTGCTGCACCAGACGCAGGGCAGGCTGCGGGACGCGCAGGCGGACCTGGATGTCGCGCACCGGGATGTTGGGCAGAGCCTGCTGGAAGTTGATCAGGTTGATCAGCCAGCGCGACTCCTGCGGCTGGTGGAAGAGGGTGATCTCCACCGCCTTTGGCGCGTCGGAGCCGAAGGTCCAGGTCGCCCCCAGGCGCTGCAGCAAATTGATGAACAGGTCGCGGCAGTTTTCGCTGCTTTCGATGTCCCCGCCGACGTAGATGGCCTGGCCCGCGCCATAGCGATTGTGCGTGATGGCCGGCTGCCCGGTATGGCGTCCGGGCGGGTTGTTGTGGATGGAGGCGAAGCGCCAGGGGTCGGCCGGGTCGGTCCAGGGCAGCGCAAGTTCACCGGGGACCTGCGCTTCCGGCCGGGCGACGATGCGGACCTGCGAGTCCTCCAGGCCGGGCGGATGGCTGCGGGAATAACCTTCGCCAAAGAGCGCTTCGTGACCCGGGGCCGGCGCGATGTAGGTGAAGGACTCCAGCGATTCGCCGGCGAACTGCGCGCCGAAGACGTCGGCCAGCATGAAGTCCTCCTGGAAATGGCCGTCGCTCGTCACCAGCGAGGTGTAGCGGCTGGCATAGAGTCTGCCGCCGTTCCGGACGTATTCGCGAAAGGCGGCGCACTCTTCCGCGTCCATCATCAAAACGTTGGGCAGCACGACGACCTTGTGACGGTCGAGCCGGTCGAGATCGGTGTTGGTAATGACGCCCCAGGGGATGTTGTGCTCGATGAGCGCCTGGCAGGCGCCGAGGGCGGCCTCAACGTGGGGGGCTTCGCTGTGCAGGTCGCCGGCTGCGCTGACCGACGTGCCGTTGTCGGCGAAGTTGCCCTTGGAGCGGGTGCTGAGATAAATGCCGACGTCCTGTTGCAGATCGCCGCCCAGCCAGGGCTCGCAGGCCTGCGTCTCCTCGAAGATGCGACCCATGCGCTCGTAGACGAGGGGATTGATGCTGCCGACGGGGTCGACGGAATCGATGAAGATGAAGGCGCAGCCGTCGGCGAGAGCAGCGCATGCCTTGCAGCGCAGCAGGGCCTCGTCCTTGAGCGCCGTATAGTTGCTAAGCGTGGCGGCGACGCTGGTCTCGAAGCCGCCGGGCCGGTTGGGCGACAGGTTGTGGAAGAGCTTGCGCACGAAGGAACCCTGCAGGATGTCGCCGTAGAAATCGCCCTGCAGGAAGTCGGTCTGGGCGGCGAGGGGCGTCGTGACGCCAAAGCGCCAGGGATGGGCGAAGGTCGAGGACTGGTGCTCCACGCTGATTGACGGGTCGACCGCGCGCACGGCGTCGGTGCAAAGGGCCGCGAATTCGACCAGCCACTCCTCACGTTTGCGGGCGAAACGCGTCCAGCGCGGGTCGAACCAGTTGATGACCGTGGGCAACTCGCCGCCGACCTCGTCCATGAAGCGCTGGCGGCAATGGGGGCAATAGCAGACGCCCGGCCAGAAGGTCATGTCGAAGCGAATGCCTTCCAGGGGATAGCCGGCGGCCAGCTCCGTGGCCAGCGACGCGGCGTAGTCGCGGTAGGGCGAATTGGGGCAGCAGACCCCGTAACGGCCCGGGTTGCTGTGGCCCTGGTAATCGGAGTGCGTAATGCGCCAGTCCGGCCGGGCGCGCCAGGTGAGCGTGTCGTAGATCAGGCTCATGTAGCCGACGACGGCGATGTCGTTTTCGTGGCAGAGGGCCACGGTCTCGCCGAAGATGTCGCGGCCGTCGGGGCCGGCGTGCACCGGGGCGATCAGCGAGGGATAGAAGCAGTTGCCGACGTGTGAATGGGCGTAGAGCACGACGGACTGCAGACGCGCCTCCAGCATCAGGTCAACAAAGCGCTGCGGATCGAACTGCGTCATGAAACGCGGATTGTCTTCGGTGATGTGCATGTCGAGCACGCCGCGGCGCCAGGCATTCTCGTACCAGGTCATGCCATGACCTCCTGCTCGCGCATAAAGGCTTCGACCCCGGCCCGCGTGGGCGACCCTTCCATGGGGCCGATGCGGCTGACCGCGAGGGCGCCGACCGCATTGGCGAAGCGGCCGGCCTGCGCCAGGGGCATGCCCTCCAGCAGGGCGACGGTCAGGGCGGCGGCGAAACTGTCGCCGGCGCCGGTGGCATCGATTTCGTCGGCCGGGAAGGCGGGCGCCTGAAGGCGTTCATCGCCCTGAAAAAGGGTGCAACCCGCCTCACCCTGCTTCAGGGCCACCAGCTTGCCCTGCCCCGCCCACTGGCGACAGCCGCTCTCGTCGTCCGCGGCGCCGGTGAGCATGGCGGCCTCGCCGGCGCTGGGCAGAATGAGGCTGGCGCGCTCGATAACCGGCTGACAGAGCTCGCGGATCTCCGCGACGCTGAGCACTTCGGGGCGGATGTTGGGGTCGAAGCTGACCTGAGCAGCGGTCGGCAGGCTGTCCATGGCGCGCAGGCAGGCCGCGCGCGCCGACTCGCAGATGGCCAGGTTGCAACCGCTGAGGTGCAGCCAGCTCACGTCGGCCAGGGCTTCGGTATCGACGTGCTCCGGCGCCAGTTGGCCGGCGGCGGCGTGGCGCCAGTGGAAGAGGAAGCGTCGTCCGCCATCGCTGAAGCGGGCGTTGAAGGCCACGCCGGTGCTGTGCTGCGGCAGGACCCGGACCTGCGAACAATCGACGCCATCGGCATGCAGGCGACCCAGCAGGCAATCGCCGAAGTCGTCGGCGCCGACCGCGCCGATGTAACCGGCGGGCAGGCCGAGACGGGCCACCTGGCCGATGTAGATGACGGTATCGCCGCTGGGAAAGGGGCCCTCGAAAACGCCGGGTTGATCGAGCGGCGCGTCAAGCTGCGGGCGCATGATCTCAACCAGCATGTTGCCCATGGAGAGCACGCGCGGCGCGGCCACTCTCAGTCCGCCTCGTAGTCGGCCAGTGGCGCCCCGACCTCGACCGTTTCACCGGCCGGGACGAGGATCTGCCCCAGCTTGCCGGTGAAGGGCGATTCAACCTCGACGTTGGTCTTGTCGGTCTCGATCTCGCAGAGGATGTCGCCGCGCCGCACCTGGTCGCCGGGCCGGACGCGCCATTCGGCGATGGTGCCCTCTTCCATAAGATGGCCCAGCATGGGCATCATGAATTGTGGCATACGCCCTCCGCAATCAGGCGAGCACGTCGCGCACGGCGTCGCAAATCCAGGAGCTGTCGGGCACGACGGCCTTTTCCAGTTCCGTGCCGTAAGGGATGCCGGTGCGCATGCCGCAGACGCGGCGAACGGGCTTGCGCAATTCCGCAAAGCAATGCTCGTGAACGACGCTGGCGGCCTCGCCGCTCCAGCCGCCCTCGGCGGGCGCCTCGGTGACGACGACGCAGTTTTTCGTCCGCTTCACAGAATCGATCAGGGCCTGTTTGTCGAGCGGCCAGAGCGTGCGCGGGTCGATGACTTCGCAGGAGATGCCCTCGTCGGCCAGGGCCCTGGCGGCGGCGAGCGCCTGCAGCACCATCCAGGAGGTGGCGATGATCGTGACGTCCTCGCCGGCGCGCTTGATATCGGCCACGCCGAAGGGGATGGTGTAGTCCTCCTCCGGCACCTCGCCGCGCGTGAAATAGAGCGACTTGTGCTCGATCAGCAGCACCGGGTTGTCGCTGCGTACGGCGGTGCGCAGCAGGCCGCAGAGGTCGGCGGGGGTGGAGGGCATGGCGACGATCAGGCCGGGCACGTTGACGAACCAGTTCTCAAGGCTCTGCGAGTGCTGCGAGGAGTTGCGCATGCCCACGCCGCCCTGGGTGCGGAAGACCACGGGGACGCGCACCTGGCCGTTGGAAAGCTGGTGGTACTTCACGCCATGGTTGATCATCTGGTCCATGGCGATGGTGATGAAGTCGATGTACATGATTTCGGCGATGGGGCGCATGCCGTAGAGCGCGCTGCCAATCGCGCAGCCGGTCATGGCGGCCTCGGAAATCGGCGAGTCGCAGATGCGCTCCGGCCCGAATTCCTCCAGCAGGCCGGCGGACGCGCCGAAGAGGTTGCCCCAGCGCCCGACGTCCTCGCCGATCAGATAGACGCTGTCGTCGCGGCGCAGTTCCTCCGCAGTGGTCTCGCGGATGGCGTCCCGGTAACTCATGCGTGCCATGGCCTTCAGTCCTGTCCCAGGGGGACCATCACGTGGTCCGTGGCCTGCTCAACGGTGGGGAATGGTTGCTCCAGCGCCCATTCCATGTCTTCCTCGATTTCCGCCCGCACACTGGCCTCCAGGTCGTCGAGAATCTCCTCGCTGTAGCCGCGGGCCAGCAGACGGGTGCGCGCCAGGGTGAGCGGATCGCGATTGCGCCACACGGCGATTTCCTCGCGGCTGCGATAGGTGTGCTCGGGGTCGCCGCCGTAATGCCCGCGGAAGCGGTAGGTCACCATCTCGATGAAGACCGGGCCGTGGCCGGCGCGCAGTTGCTCGAGAGCGTCGGCGGTCGCGTTCAAGACGGCCTCGACGTCCATGCCGTCGACGGAAACGCCGTTGAGGCCGTAGGAGGTGGCGCGTTGCGAGATGCGCGAGACCGGCACGAATTCCCCCACCGGCATGGCCTCGCCATACTGGTTGTTCTCGCAGATGTAGAGCGCCGGCAGCTTCCAGATGGCGGCCAGGTTCATCCCCTCGTGGAAGGCGCCCGTGTTGGAAGCGCCGTCACCAAAGAAGCAGACGGCGACGCTGTCGCGCGCCTGGCGTTTGAAGGCGAGGGCCACGCCGGCGGCGATGGGCAGGCCGCTGCCGACGATGCTGCCGCAGAAGAAGTTGTGGGGCTTGTCGATCCACTGCATGGGGCCGCCAATGCCCTGGCTGACGCCGCCGCGACGCCCCAGCATTTCGCAGAAGACCGCGCGCGTGCTGCTGCCCTTGGCGATGGAGTGCCCCTGCGGGCGATGCGTGGAAAACACCGCGTCGTCCTCGCGCAGCAGGGAACAGACGCCGACGGCCACGGCTTCCTGCCCGCTGTAGGGGTGGAAGCCGTTCATGATGAGGTCCTTCATCTTGAGGTCGTAACAGAACTCGTCGAAGTGACGCAGCACCAGCAGCTGCGTATAGAGTTCCATCAACTGTTCATTGTCGCTCACGAAATGTCTCCTTCGGGGAAGGCGATGATGCGCACCGGACAGGCCTCCACGCCGACGATGGGCAGGGGCAGGATGAATACGGTCACCCGCTGCTCGCCGACGGCGGCCAGGTTGGTGCAGGATTCGACCATGGCGAGGCCGTTCCTGAACATGGTGAGGTGGTTGGGCTGGTAGTCCGTGCCGGGCACCTCGAATCCGGCGGCGTCCGTGCCGATGACCGTCGGCCCCTGCGCCACCAGCCAGTTGAGCGCTTCCTCGGTCAGGTAGGGCTGGTCGTTCCAGAGCTCGCCGAAGAAATTCTTGTCCATGTCGGTGCGCAGGAAGATCATGTCGACGTCCTGCAGGCGCCCGGCGTGGGCCTGCACCTCTTCGAGCGTGATGGCCTCCAGGTGTTCCTTGTGCGAGAAATCCAGCACCACGGCCGTGCCGATCAGGTTTTGCAGGGGGTAATCGGCGAGGTCGTCGCCGGTCTCCCAGTGGTGGAAGGGCACCTCGATGTGGGTGAAGGTGTGGGTGCTGAACTGCACGTTGCCGATGACGTACCAGATGTCGTCGCGATGCACGACCTCGGGCAGGATTTCGGTGACGTCGCGCACCTGGGCGGCCAGTTCGAAATAGCCTTCCCCCGGCGTCATGCGATGGCTCAACTCAATGATGCGGTCCCTGCGCATGGCAACTCCCTACATGCGGATGGCGCCGGACATCATGCCGCGCACGAAGAGCCGGCTGGTGAAGGCAAAGAGGAGCAACATGGGAATGGAGGCGATGACGTAGCCGGCGTTGAGCGGGCCGTACTGGGTGCGATAGAGGCCGGTGAACTGCATCAGGCCGACCATAATGGGTTTGAGGTCCGGATTTACGTTGATGGTGGTGGCCCAGATGATGTCGTTCCAGATGCTGTAGGTCTGCAACAGGGCCAGGGTGCCGACGATCGGCTTGGAAAGCGGCAGCACAATGGACCAGAGGATGCGAGCCTCGCGCGCGCCGTCGACGCGGGCCGATTCGAAGAGGTCTTCCGGCAGGCCGGCAAAAAAGGTGCGCAACACGAAAATGGCGAAGGGCAGACCCCAGGCGCCGTAAGAGAGCCAGAAAGCCTGACGGCTGCTGAGGATACCGAGGTCGATGACCAGGTAGAAAGCCGGCAGCAGAATCAGGATCCAGGGGATCATGAAGAGGCTGATGACCATGTAGAAAAGAACGTTCCTGCCGAAAAATCGAATGCGGGCAAAGGAATAGGCGGCCAGCACCGCCGGCACCATGGTCAGTGACAGGCCGCCGAGGACGTAGGCCACCGAGTTGATGATGTAATAGAAAAGGTTGCCGCGCCAGGCGCGCGGAAAGTTGTCGAAATGCAGCGGGAAAGACAGTTCGTAACGTTGCACGACGAATTGCGTGTTGTCCTTCACCGAAAAGAGCAGCATCAGCACGATCGGATAGAAGGTCAGCACCAGCAGGACGCCGAGCGTGACGTGCTGCGCCCAGCTGGCCTGGCGCAGTCGTTCCCGCAAGGTGAGTTGATTTTGCACAAGTGCGGTTGAAGTCATGCACGGACCTCCTGCGCCGGGCGCCTATTCAGCCACGTACTCGGCTGGAGAGCGGAAGCGCTGCAGGATAAACATGGAAAGGATGAGGATGAGGATGAACATGACGGAACCAATCGCCGAGGAATACCCCATGCGATAGTAGTTGTAGCCCTGAATGTACATCCACATGCCGGGCACCATGGTGGCGTAGCCGGGGCCGCCGCGCGTGAGAATGAACTGGGCGTGGAAGCCCTGGATGCCGTTGATGACGGCGAGGATACCGATCAGCTTGATCTGGCCGAGCAGCAGCGGCAGGTCAATGTACAGGAAGCGGCGGAAGCCGGTGGCGCCGTCCAGCTGGGCCGAATCGCGAATTTCCTGATCAATGGCCTGCAGACCGGCGAGGAAAATGAGGACGTTGACGCCGGAAACCCAGGGGAAGCCGATGGCGACCAGGAAGAAAATGGCGTATTTGGGGTCGCCCAGCATGCGCGTCTGCAACTCCCAGCCGTTGGCATCAAAGATGGTTTTGACCAGGCCAATGTCCGGATCGTAAATGAAGCTCCAGACGTTGAGCGTGACGACCAGGGGGACGACGATGGGGGCAACAAAGAGCAAGCGATACCAGTACTGGGCGCGGTCGCTGCGCAGGGAGTCGATCATGACGGCGACCAGCAGGGCCGGAATCACGGAGGAAAAAAGCGACCAGACCATCACGATTGCCATGTTGTTCATGGAGGCCCGCACCGTGCGGTCGCTGATTAATTCTTCAAAGTTTTCCAGAAGAATGAAATTTTCTGCGGGGTAGAGGCCGGTCCAGTTGGTGAGGGAATGATAGAGGGCTGATACCGCGGGGTAATACGAGAAGAGAAAGAGCAGGACAAATGTGGGGGCCAGGAAGAGCCAGGCGGTGAGCGTGTTGCGCCAGAAAAGTACGCGTCGCGTGGATGGCTGCGGCATGCTGGCGGCCGCTGCGGTCTGCTTCTGCACGGGAACCCCCTGTCAAATTAGGGGCCGGCACCGGCTCCGCGACACGGAGATCGCGGAACCGGTGCGACCGGTGTTGCAGGCGCCCGGGGGACGGGGCCAGGCCCTGCCCCCTGGTTGCCCTGTTGACTACGCTCCGAGCGTGTCCTCGGCCGCCTTGACCAGCTCGGCCTGCAGATTCTCGGTGAATTCGTCCCAGGACATGGCGTCCAGCAGGACGAGCTGCCAGGTGCGCGCCCATGCGTCGCGCGCCTCCTGGGTGATGTGGGTGCCGCCCCAGCTGTTGACGTACCAGTAGGTAGCGTCGTCGGGCACGGCGAAACCGGCCAGCGTGGACGGCAGCGGCGTATTCTTGATGTTGGGCACGAAGCCCTTGAACTCGGCGATGAAGGGCGCGAGGTTCTCGGGCACCGACATGTACATCAGCAGGTCGGCGGTGGCATCGCGTTTCGCGCCACTGTTGTAGGCCGGCAGCGTAAAGAGCGTGGCGCCGGCGACGAAGACGGCCGCCGTGGCGTGGCCGGTCGCGTGTTCGGAAAGGTCCTGACCGACGACCGGGATCGGGAAGGCGCTCCAGCTGAAGGGATTCTCGGTACCCGGCATGTCCAGATCCAGGTTTCGGTTTTCCCAGATGCCGGTGTAGCGCGTCGCCGCCTGGCCACCGAGGAACTGACTGTAGGGGATGTTCGCGTCGCCGCCACCGTGGGCGCCGGCGCCGGCGTACTTCCACCACTCACTGACCAGTTTGATCGTGTCCTGATAGGGTCCCTGATCGATGCCGTAGCGGCCGTCAAGCACGCCGGCGGCCACCTGGGCCGGCAGCGGCTCGCGCTCGCTGGCCTCGGCGAGGTCCTCGAAGACGGTGTGCAGCACCTGGTTGCCGACCATGTCGAAGCTCCAGACCGCGTAGTGCGGAATGGGATTGTAGTGTGTGGCCAGCGGGATGACGTCGGTTTCGGCGATCTCTTCGTAGAGCGCGATCTGCTCGCTCCACGTGCTCGGCACGGACCAGCCGTGGGCGTCAAACATGTCCTGGTTGTACCATGTCCACAGCGTGGTGTTGTCGAGCCCCAGCCAGGCGCTCATGCCATTGGACTGGCGCTCGCCGGGCTTGATGAACTGGTCGACCCACTGCTCGTTGCCTTCGAGGTAGGGATTGGGCGATTCGAGATAGGGGTCCCACCAGCCGACGAGGTCGCCCTTCATCCAGTCCTCGATCAGGTAGGTCCAGTTGCCGAAAAGCAGGTCGGGGCCGTCCTCGGCCACGAGACGACGGGCCACCCACTGCTGAATGTCGCCCCAGGCGCCAGGATCGATGGGCGCGTGGTTCACAGTCACGTGGGGGTGCATCATCTTGTAGCTATCGAGGAAGGCGGCCAGCGCCGCGCCCTGCTCCGGGTTTTCTCCGGTGGCGTCAACGCCGTACTGGCGGAAATCGATATTGAGGACGATCTCGTCCTGCGAAGGCGCCGAGGCGCCAACCATGCCGGCCGGCAGCGCGGTCGCTGCCGCGCCCGCCGCACCGGCCGCGCTCATCTTGAGCATGTCGCGCCGGGAAATCCTGTGTTTGGTGTCCATTCTTCCTTCCTTGCCTCCATAATTCATTCTTCAACCGGGCACTGTGACAGCTCCCGTCCTCTCTTAGGTCAGACGCTCCTTTCTCCCGTTCCCCTGGCTGCGGGCCATGGCATCGGCGGGGACAGAAAGATCAGCCGACACCCTGTGTATGGACGATGACCGGTCGCGCCACACCGGCTCCGGCGGCGGCGCTGCGGTGGACTGGCGCGTCACCAGGCGCGTGGGCAGCGATACGCGCTGCGCGCCGGCGGCGCCACTGACGAGCATGCGCATGCCTTCGCGCCCCAGTTCCCTGGTGGGCACGTGCACGGTCGTCAGGGGCGGCGCCATGTGGGTGACGAAGAAATTGTCGTCAATGCCGGTGATGGACAGATCACGCGGAACGGAGAGGCCCAGCAGGTCGGCCGCTTCATAGGCGCCCAGGGCCATCATGTCGTTGCCCATCACCAGGGCTGTGGGGCGCAGGTCACGGGGCTGGTCCAGCAGGTCTTCGGCGCAACGCCGGCCGCTGTCGGTCGAATAGTCGCCGTCGCGTTGCAAACCCTCGTCCAGGTGGACGCCGGCCCCTGCCAGGGCCTTGCGAAAGCCCCTTTCGCGCTGGACGCTGGAGGAACGACCGGGGATGCCGCCAACGAAGCCGATGCGACGGTGCCCGAGACTGATGAGGTGTCCGGCAGCCTGCTGGCCGGCCATGAACCAGTCGAAGCCGATAATGCTGGCGTGTTCCTCCACGGGCGGCTGGTCGCGGTCCATGATGACGACCGGCGTGCGGCCGAAACGCAGCTCACGCCAGACAGATTCAGGCAGGGGCTGGGTGGCGAGGAAGATGCCATCCACCCAGTGTTGCTGCAGCACCTGCACCTGGCGCGGCACGTCCTGGCAGTCGTCTTCGGCGCAGGCGATCAACAGACTGCAACCGGCCTCGCGCGCGATCTCGCCGGCGCCCTGCACGATGCCGGCGGTGAAGGGGTTGAAAATGTTGGAAACCACGAGGCCGAAGCTGCGCGTGCGGCCGGTGGCGAGGCTGCGGGCGATGGCGCTGGGGCGATAGTTGCGCTGGCGCATGACCCGCAGGACGCGCTCGCAGGTTTCGGGCGAGACGATAGCGGGATCATTCAGCACGTTGCTGACCGTGCCGACGGATACCCCTGCCTCGCGTGCCACTTCACGAATGGTGGTCATGTTCGCCCGCGGATTGAACCGGTTCAATAGAGCATAGCGCGCGTTCCCGTCCTGTCAAATATTGGGTCCGCGGCTGCCCGCATACCACTGCTTCCCGCCGCGATTGCAACTTCGCTCTGGCCGCGTTATACACCTTCCCTGACGTGAAGAGTGGGAGATGCGCGATGCGGCTCGGATACTACACCGACTATTCGGAAGAGACGGCGGCCTTCGCTTCGGAGACCGGATTCACCTCGCTGGAGCTTTCCGCCTGGCCCGACTCCGCCATCAATCCCGACACGGTCAGCGAGGCCCGGCTGGAGGAGATACGCGCCGACCTGCGGGAGCGCGACATCGAGATTTCCGCGCTGGGTTACTACCCCAACTACCTGGCGCCCGAGGCCGAAGAACGCGCCGAAAGCAAACGTTACTTCCTCAAGGTGCTGGACCTCGCGCAGCGCATGGAGGTGCCCGTCGTCTGTACCTTCGTCGGCCGCAATCCCTACTGCACGGTCGAGGAAAACATGGGGCCCTTTCAGGAACTCTTCACGGAATTCTGTCAGGAAGCCGAAGAGCGCGGCCTGCGCATCGCCATCGAAAACTGCCCGATGGTCGAACTCAAGACCGGCCACAGCATCAACCTGGCCTTCAGCCCGGAAATCTGGGAGCGCATGTTTGAAATGGTGCCCTCGACCGCCCTCGGCATCGAGATGGACCCCTCGCACATGGTCTGGCAGGGCATCGATTACATCAAGGCCATTCGCGACTACGGCGAGCGCATCTACCACGTGCACGCCAAGGACATGGAGATTCGCCACGACGTGCTGCAACGGGTCGGCATCCTCGGCCAGAGCTTCGGCGAGGTCTTCGGCCTCGGCCACGGCTGGTGGCGCGGGCGCGCGCCGGGCTGGGGCGAGGTGGACTGGCCGGCCTTCATCAGCGCGCTGATCGAAGTCGGCTACGAAGGCAACATCGACATCGAGCACGAGGACGACGTGCTGGCCTTCAGCGAACTGCGCGACTTCAAGGCGGACATGGAATCGTCGATCGTGATGGCCTACGGCCGCGAGCACAAGGGCCTGTTGCTGGGTTACCAGACCCTCGCGCCGCTGGTCCCCGGTCACAAACCCTGATTTTCAGGGTCCCGGCTGAAGCGGGGGCCGGGCCCGATTTTGCAAGGAAATACAAGCGCGGCGCCGCCGGATGCGGCATGTCTTCCCGCCCAAAAAGCGACAGAAAGCCTTGCGACAGGTGATGAGTGGACTGCCAACCTGATTTGCCACGCCATTTTCTGCGCGCTAGATTCGAAGTTCCCGCATGACAGGGGTAGACGATGCGCCTCGGTTTCTACAGCGACTATTCTGAAGAGACGGCAGCCTTCGCCACGGAGACCGGCTTCACGTCGCTGCAGCTCTCCGCCTGGCCCGATTCCGCCATCAATCCCGACACCGTCAGCGAAGCGCGCCTGGAGCAAATCCTCGACGATCTGCGGCGCCGCGATATCGAAATCTCGGCCCTGGGCTACTATCCCAACTACCTCGCGCCGGACGCGGGGGAGCGGGCCGAATGCCGGCGCTATTTCCTCGCCCTGCTCGACCTGGCGCAGCGCATGCAGGTGCCGGTCGTCAGCACTTTTGTCGGCTGCAATCCCTACTGCACGGTCGAGGAAAATCTGGAGCCCTTCAGGGAAGTCTTCAGCGAATTCTGCCAACAGGCCGAGGAGCGTGGCCTGCGCATCGCGATCGAGAACTGCCCGATGATCGAGCGCAGGACCAACCACTGCACCAACCTGGCCTTCAGCCCCGAAATCTGGGAGCGGATGTTCGAACTGGTGCCCTCCCCCGCCCTGGGCCTGGAAATGGACCCCTCGCACCTGGTCTGGCTGGGCATCGATTACATCCAGGCCCTGCGCGACTTTGGCGAGCGCATCTACCATGCCCACGCCAAGGACACGGAAGTGCGGCGCGACGTGCTGGCGCGGGTGGGCATCTACGGCCAGACTTTGGGCGAGGTGAGCGGCTTCGGACTGGGCTGGTGGCGCGGGCGCGCGCCGGGCTGGGGCGAGGTGGACTGGCCGGCCTACATCAGCGCGCTGATTGAGGTCGGCTATGAGGGCAACCTCGACATCGAGCATGAGGAAGACCTCTTCGACTTCAGCCCACTCGTCGACTACCGGCCGCAGAAAGAAATGCCGGTCGTGCCGGCCTTCACGCGGGACAACAAGGGGCTGCTCCTGGGTTACCAGACCCTGGCGCCCCTGGTTCCCGGTCATCTGCGAAAATAGAAGACAGGAGGTTGCCAGAATCCCCAACCGGGCCACTTTTATCTGATAGTTGGAGGCAGTAATGCGTACGAAACTCGTAGCATTCGTTCTTTTGACCCTGTTACTGGTGGCGGCTTCGGTCTCCGCCCAGGGCGATATCGGGGAAGTGCCGCGCGAGGCGACGGTCATCATCGAAAACGAATTTGGCCGCGTGGCCGTTCCCGACAACATGAATCCCTACATCGCCGGTCAGTATCTGGACTGGGGCATGTGGCAGGCGACCCAGGAATCGCTCTTTTACCTCAATTACGAGACCGGAGAGTTGATGCCCTGGCAGGCGTCCGGCTACTCGTTCAACGATGACAAGAGCGAAGTGACCATCAACATCCGCGATGGCGTCAAATGGGCCGATGGCACCCCCTTCACGGCCAATGACGTCGTCTTCACCATCAATATGCTGAAGGCCAACCCCGATTTGCAGTATTCCGCCGATATGGAGCTGTGGGTGGCCGACGTCAGCGCGCCGGATGACAGCACGGTCGTCATGACCCTGACGCGACCGAACCCCCGTTTCGTGGCAACCTACTTCGGCGTGCGCATCTGGGACACGATCCTGATCGCGCCGCAACACATCTGGGAAGGCGTCGATCCGAATACCTTCACCAACTACGACCTGGAGGCCGGCCTGCCCATGGGTACCGGCGCGTACCGTCTGGTGCGCTCGACGGAGACGGAGACGGTCTTCGACCGGCGCGATGACTGGTGGGCCGCCGAGACCGGCTTCCACGACCTGCCGGCGCCGCAGCGGGCCATCTGGCTGGGCGCTCCCGGCGAGGACCTGCGCGCGGCCCTGATGTCCAACAACGAACTGGATGCCGGCTGGACCTTCAGCCGCTCGACCTTCGAGCAGGCGCAGTCGCGCAACCCCAACATCGTGGGCTGGACGGCGGACCTGCCCTACGCCTATCTCGATCCCTGCCCGCGTTATCTGGGCCTGAACAACAAGGCCGCGCCCTTCGATGATCGTGAAGTGCGCTGGGCCCTCAACGCCGCCATCGACCGCGACGTCCTCGTGGCCATCGCCTATGAGGGCATGACGGACCCGGCCGCCACGCTCTATCCCACCTATGCGCCGCTGCAGGCCTTCCTCGACCGCAACGCCGCGCTCTTCGAAGAGTACGACGTGCTCGGCAGTGACGACATGCTCATCAACAGCGTGATGGAGGGTAAAGGTTACTCGCGCGATGCCGACGGCCTCTGGGTCGACGGTGATGGCGCCCGCATCACCTTCACGCTCGTCGCCCGTTCCAGCCAGACCGACAAGGTGCGCATGGGCAATATCCTGGCCGAGCAGGTGCGCGCTGCCGGTTTCGACGCCAGCTTCCAGCCGCTGGAAGACGGCATCTTCTATGGCGACGTTTCCACCGGTTCCCTGCAGGCCTGGATCACGGATCTCTGCGGCAGCGTGAGCGATCCCTACGAGACTTTCTCACGTTTCCACAGCCGCTTCTCGGGGCCGATAGGTGAATCCGTACCGGGGGTCAATGCCAGCCGCTTCGAGAACGCCGAGTATGACGAGGTCGTTGACGCCATGGCCGTCCTCGCCGCCTCGGACGAAGGCTTCAACGAACTGGCGGACCAGGCGCTGGAGATCTGGCTGCGCGAGCTGCCCGGCATCCCGCTGGTGCAGGCGCGCCTGCTCACGCCCTTCAACAGCACCTACTGGACCAACTGGCCCTCTGCCGACAACAACTACATCCATCCTGGCCACTGGTGGGTGACCGGCGCAGTGATGCTCCATAACATTCAACCCGCCGGCTAGTTCCGCAGGGCGGGGTGTGGCGCTTGCCGGCGCCATGCCCCGCCCTTTCGCCCGCCACAATCTGGGCAGACCATGAATCCCCGCTATATCGGGCGGCGCCTGGCGACCTTTCTGCTGACGATCTTCGTCGCCTCGACGCTGAATTTCGCCATCACGCGCCTGACGCCGCAGGACCCGATCGCCGCGCTGCTGGGGCGCATGGCCAGCCGCGGCCGCACGGTTGAAGATGGCGGGGAAATCGTCGCCCGTTATCGTGAGCGCCTGGGGCTGGACGCCCCTCTGGCGCAGCAGTACGTGAACTATCTGCGCAATCTGCTGCAGGGGGACCTGGGCTATTCGCTGGCCTTCTTCCCCATCAAGGCCGAAGCCGTCATCCTGCGCGCGCTGCCCTGGACGATCGGGCTTTTGTCCGTGGCCACGGTGCTGGCCTTCACGATCGGCAACCTGCTGGGCGCGCTGGCCGTATGGCCCGGCGTGCCGGCCGGCTTTCGCTGGCTGGTGTATCTGTCCATGCCTTTCAGCGCGATTCCCTACTACCTGCTGGCCCTGATTCTCGTCTATCTCTTCGCCCTGAACTGGTCGCTCTTTCCGCTCGGCGGCTCCTTCACGGTGGGCAGCGATCGCGGCCTCAACCTCGAAACCCTGGCCGACCTGCTGCACCACGCAGCGCTGCCGGTGCTCTCGGTGGTGCTGGCGGTCATCGGTTTCTGGGCCCTGAGCATGCGCGGCATCATGGCGACGGTGCTTGGCGATGACTATCTGATTTACGCGCGGGCCCGCGGATTGCGCTCGCGCCGCATCTTCAGCCACTACGCGATGCGCAATGCCATGTTGCCGCAGGTGACGGCCCTGGCCATCGATTTCGGGCGCCTGATCTCCGGCCAGGTGCTGGTGGAAATCATCTTCAATTACCCCGGCGTGGGCTGGGTGCTCTACAACGCCCTGCGCGCGGCCGACTTCTTCGTGATTCAGGGCGTGACGCTCTTCATGGTCTTCACCGTGGCGGTGGCGACGTTGCTGCTGGACCTGCTCTATCCCTTGCTGGATCCGCGGATCCGTTACCAGAGTTAGCGACGCCCGTGATCAGCCGCCTGCGCGCCCGCCTTTCGCCCACCATGTGGCTGGGACTCGTGTTGCTGGCGCTGGTGCTGGTGCCGGGCCTGTTCGGGCAATTTGTTGCCGACCCGGACCAGCTCCGTCTGATGGCCGGCGGCATCAGCGCCCCGCCCAATGCGGACCATCCCCTGGGCACCCAGAATGAAGGACGCGATCTGCTGACCTATATTTTAAAAGGGATGCCCAATACCCTGCTCATCGGTCTGGTGGGCGGCGGATCGGCCGTGCTGCTGGGCACCGTGCTGGGCATGCTGGCCGGCTACGTTGGCGGCCCGCTGGACGCCCTGGTGCGCAACACGGTCGACATCGGCCTGACCATCCCGCCGCTGGCGATCCTGATCATGATTGCCGCCTCCTTCCCGGTCGTCACGCCCCTGATCATGGGTCTGGTCATCGCCCTGACCTCCTGGATGCACCCCACGCGCGTCATCCGTTCGCAGGTGTTGAGCCTGCGCGAGCGCGAGTTCGTGCTGCTCCTGCGCCTGTCGGGCGCTTCGCCGCTGCACATCGTCTTCCGCGAGCTGCTGCCCAACCTGATTCCCTTCCTCGCCGCCACCTTCGTCAACGCCGTGGCGACGGCCCTGCTGGCCTCGATCGGGCTGGAGGTGCTCGGACTCGGCTCCTTCCAGACACCGACTCTCGGCAACCTGATCTACTTCGCCATCATCGGCAACGCGATGTGGCTGGGGCTGTGGTGGTGGTGGCTGCCGCCCATCGTCATCTTCATCGTCCTGTTCATGGGCCTGTTCTTCGTCAGCACGGCCCTGGACACGCTGGCGAACCCGCGACTGGAGCAGGGTTGATGGCGAGGTATGGCAGCGAAGTCGTGCTGGAGATTGAGGCGCTTCGCATCCACTACGAGATGCAGGCGGCGACCATTCGCGCCGTCGACGGGGTGGACCTGGAAGTGCGCGGCAATGAAGTGCTGGGCCTGGCCGGGGAGAGCGGCAGCGGCAAGAGCACGCTCGCGCTGGGCGTCCTGCGCCTGTTGCGCCCGCCCGGCCGCGTGGTGGCGGGGCGCGTGCGCTTCGGCGACGTCGACCTGCTGGCACTGGAGGAGCGCGATCTGCGCGCGCTGCGCTGGCGACAGTTCGCCTACATTCCGCAGGGGTCGATGAGCGCGCTCAATCCGGTGATGCGCCTGCGCTCGCAGTTTGCCGACACGCTGGCGGCCCATGGCGAGCGCATGCAGCCGGCGGCCATGCAGGAACGCTTCACGCAGGTCCTGCATGGCGTGGGGCTGGAGGCGGACATCCTGCCGCGTTATCCGCATGAACTGAGCGGCGGGATGCGGCAGCGCGTCTGCATCGCGCTGGCCCTGCTGCTGGGGCCGCGCCTGATCATCGCCGACGAGCCGACCAGCGCCCTGGACGTCATTTCCCAGCGCGTCGTGCTGGAGACCCTGGCCGCCGCGCGCCAGGCGATCGGCGCCTCCATGCTGTTGATCGGCCACGACCTGGCGCTGCTGGCGCAGGTAACCGACCGTCTGGGCGTCATGTACGCCGGTCGCATCGTGGAGCTGGGCGCGACGGGCGATCTCTTCGCCGATGCGCGACATCCCTACACACAGCGCCTGATTTCGTCGATTCCCGACCTGCACGACCGCCGCGCCATCAGCAGCGACGCGCCGGAAGCCGAGCCGCACTGGCTACTGGAAGGGCCCTTGCAGGAAGTCGCGGCCGGGCACTTTGTGCGCCCCTGGCAGCCCGCGGGAGAGACGGCCTCATGAGCGCGGAGCTGCTGGAACTGCGCGGCATCCACAAGAGTTTCAGCCGCGGCTTCCGCAAGCGCGTGGACGCGCTGCAGGGCGTGGACCTGCGCGTCGGCGCCGGCGAGGCGCAGATCATCACCATCGCCGGCGAGAGCGGCAGCGGCAAGTCCACCCTGGGGATGCTGGCGCTGGGCTTTCTGGCGCCGGATGCCGGCGAGGTGCGTTTTCGAGGTCAGGACGTGGGTCGGCTGCGCGGCGCGTCCCTGCGCGAATTCCGGCGCTCGGTGCAGGCCATCTTTCAGAATCCCTTCTCGGCCTTCAACCCCTTCTATCCCGTGGACCACGTCCTGCGTCTGACCCTGCGCAACTTCGCAGCGGGGCAGGACCGCGCCGGCGCGGAGGCCAGAATCAGCGAAGCGTTGAGCGCGCTGCACCTTGATCCTGCCGCCATTCTCGGAAAGCATCCGCACCAGTTGAGCGGCGGACAGTTGCAACGCGTGATGCTGGCGCGCGCCTTTTTGTTGCGGCCGGAGCTGATCATCGCCGACGAGCCCGTCTCAATGATCGACGCCTCTCTGCGATCCGTGGTGCTGGCCAACATGCTGGAACTGAAGGAGCGCCACGGCATCTCACAGCTTTACATCACGCACGATCTGTCCACTGCGCGGCAGATCAGCGACAGCATCCTGATCCTTTACCGTGGCCGCGTCGTGGAAGCCGGGTCGATGGACCAGGTGCTGGACTCCCCGCAGCACCCCTACACGCAACTGCTGATTCAGGCCATCCCGCAGCCCGATCCGACGAAGCGTTGGCAGGCGCCGCTCGACTGGCAGCGCGGTGAGGCGGCGGCGGAGACCGCTGAAATGGACGGCGGCTGCCCCTTCTATTCCCGCTGTCCCCAACGGATGGAGCGCTGCCTGGCAGCGGTGCCGCCCCTCTACCCCACGCCGGCGAACACACAGGCCGCCTGCTACCTGCATGAAGCGGAGTCCGCCAGCGCTGGATAGCGGGAATTGCCCCGTCCTGCGACGCCATTGCTTTCATGATACGGGGCAATGGCTATAATGAATTGTTCGCTCTTTGGGAAATTTGTTTGCCTGCAAATGGCAGACGAGACGGACCGTTAATTATTCTAT
>DAOUIB010000327.1:0-4908 GCA_034428275.1 Anaerolineae bacterium | reverse complement strand
CCTGCTTTACCTGGCCCTGGTGGCAACGCTGGCGGCCCTGACCTGGACCTCGCGCCTGGCAGCCAACACGGGATTTGTTGCCGATGGCGTCGCGGGGGCATTGCTTTACGCGGCAGATTTCGCGTTACCGGATGCCAGTATGGCTTTGTCCCGGCGAGGCAATTCGGCCAGGCTGCAGGACGGTGAACTCGTTCTGGAACCGGGCGAGCCAAATCGACTGGTGTATGCCGCAGCCGGTCCCGAACTGGCTGATTTTGAACTGGAAGTAGAGACCCTTGCGCTGGACGGTCCGCCGGACAACGGATTTGGTGTGCTCTTCCGACTGCAGCAACCGCGCTCCTTTCCCCTTGCCGAAGCCTTCGGACTGCCTGCCTTCGGCGGGGCGACGGGGATCAGTTACTATCTGTTCCTTGCCAGCAGCGACGGTTACTATCAACTGCTGCGTACACTTTTTGGCAGGCAGCAGGTGCTGAGTACCTGGATTCCTTCCCCCTACATTCGCCAGGGCATTGGGGTGAGCAACCGACTGAAGATTCGCGCGAAGGGCCCGGAACTGGAGTTTTTCATCAATGACCGGCAACTGGAGTTTTGTATACCGGACCACCCGTCCGACAGCAGCACCTGGGTTGCCGGCGAGTGTCTGGGCGGGCGGATGCGCAGCACAGTGAGAGACGAGGTGCTCCTGGAAGGGCGTATCGCAGTGGCAGCGCAATCCATGCATGAGGCCGGTATCCTGCTGGCCTTCGACAATTTGCTGCTGCGCATGCCGGCGGAGGGAGCAGTGGCGGCATGAAGATGCACCTGCGAAGTCTGGGCTGCCGCCTCAACCAGGCGGAAATGGATGCACTGGGTCGCAATCTGCTGCAACGGGGCCATGAACTTACGGGAGATCCGAAGCACGCCGGCGAGATCGTCGTCAATACCTGCAGCGTGACCCGGGAAGCCGGCGCCGACAGTAGGGCCCTGGTGCGGGAACTGGGGCGACGGGCTCCCGCGGCCCGCATCACCGTGACGGGCTGCCACGCCGAGTTGGCTCCGCAGGAATTGCGGTCCCTGCCCAACGTGCGGCGGGTTGTCGGCAACATGGAAAAGGAAGGCATCGTCGATTGGCCTGACGCCGCGACTACGGGAGCTGCCGCCACAGTTGCCGCAAGGCCGGGCGCGCGTACCCGCGCCTTCGTCAAGGTACAGGACGGCTGCGACCATGCCTGCACGTTCTGCGTGACCACGCTGGCGCGCGGACCGGGCCGCAGTCGACCGCTGGCAGAAGTGCTGGCCGACATTCAGCAGCTTCACGCGCTGGATTACAGGGAAGCGGTTCTGAGCGGTGTTCAACTGGGCAGTTACGGCCGTGACCTGGGGATGGAGCAGGGGCTGGCGGAGCTGTTGCGAGCCATTCTGGCGGAGACCGACATTCCCCGTCTGCGCCTGTCTTCTCTGGAACCCTGGGACCTGACGCCCGATCTGCCGGACCTGTGGCAGGATTCACGTCTCTGCCGCCATCTGCACCTGCCGCTTCAGAGCGGTTGCGCTGCCACACTCAGGCGAATGCGCCGGCGCTGCAGCCCGGAGGAATTCAGCGCGTTGCTTCGTGATTTCCGCGCGCGCGTTCCCCACCTGCGCGTCACCACGGATGTTATGGTCGGTTTCCCTGGCGAGGACGAGCGCGAATACAGGATCAGCAGGGACTTCATCGCCAGGCAGGCACTGGCCGGTCTGCATGTCTTTCGCTTCAGCCCGCGCCCCGGCACGCCGGCCACCCGCATGCGCCGGCAGGTCCCGGAAAGCAGCAAAAAGGAACGCAGCGCCGGTTTGCGGCGGCTGGGCGAAACGCTGACCAGGGACTATGCGCGCGAAATCGAGGGGCAGACGCAGGAAGTGTTGTGGGAACAGGTAGCCGGGGCGACGCCGGAAGGCTTCGTTAACGTCGGGTATACTGATACCTGGATGCGCGTCCGGGCCATTCATCCCCGGCCGCTGTCCAATGAAATCACTGCGGCCAGGCTGGGGCACTTTGGGGATGGAGAATTCCAGGCGACGCCAATTCTGTAATCGGGACGAATTCCGGGATGCCTGAAGCGGGTCAAGTCAGGGCAGGGCACGCCTGTCAGTCCATCAGCAGATGCCGGGCCAGGTCAGGCATTCAATCTGACTCAAGGGTGAAAGAGGCAAATGGTCGACCTCCGGGCGAGGGCGCGCATGGAAGGCCGTGAAAGCGCCGGGGTTGGCGATCTGCGTCCGCACATCCCGGGTTTCATTATTGCGGCAATTCTTACCGTTCTGCTGACGACGGCCATCGTGGCCAGTGACGTACTCTTGCCCCTCTGGACGGGCAGCAGCGACCTGCGCGTGGGTCAGGTTGCTGAAGAAAACATCCTGTCGCCCTTCAGCATTACCTTTGAGAGCGCCCTGCTGACAGACATGAACCGCAGGGAAGCTGCTGCGGCTGTCGTCGAGGTTTTCGACCCGCCCGACCCCAACGTGAGCCGCGCCCGGAGCCAACTGGCGCGACAGGTGCTGGACTACATTCGTACGGTGCGCCAGGACAGCCTTGGAACGGTTGCGCAGCGGACCGATGATTTGCAGCAGATCACGGCGCTGACACTGGGCGATGAGCAAGGCGATCGCATTCTGAACATGTCCGCCGAAACATGGGACAGCATCGACGGCGAGATCATCAACGTGCTCGAACGAATCATGCGCGAGCCCATTCGCGCCTCCTCGCTCGACGTCGTGCGCACACAGTTGCCCACGCAGGTGAGCATTCGTTTCTCGCCGGCTGAATCAGAGATTATTGTCGCCATTGTCGAAGATTTGCTCCGTCCCAATACCTTCCCCAACGAGGAGGCAACTGAAGCCGCGCGCGGGACCGCCATGGAGGCCGTGGAGCCGGTGGAACGGACCTTCGCCTTCAATGAGGTGGTGGTACGCCAGAACGAGCAGGTGACGGCCGTAGACATGGAAGCGCTGGGCGTGCTTGGTCTGTTGCAGACGGAATCGCGCCGCCTGCAGGAGGTTGGCAAGGCCTTTTTTGCCAGCCTGCTGGTGCTGGCTCTGACCGCGCTTTACATCGTTCGTTTCGAACGCGCCTTGCTGGTGCGGGCCAGTTTCTCCCTGTTGCTGGCGGGCCTGTTTCTGCTGGTCCTGGCGGGAGCCCGCCTGGTGCAAATGAACAGCATGCCGGCGGAGCTTTATTTGTTTCCCACGGCGGCCCTGTCGCTCCTGTACGTGGCGATCGCCTCGCCTCGCATCGCGTTGATTGCGACGGTCAACCTGTCTTTTTTGCTGGGGCTGGTCGCCACCGGTTCCCTTGAGATGGCGACGCTCACCCTTGCCGGTGGCCTGACGGGTCTCCTGACCCTGCGCAGCACCGACCGCCTCAACAACTTCTTTCTCTCCGGCCTGTTCATCGCGCTTTCGAACATGCTGGTGGCTGTCGTTTTCAATCTGGGTGTGTCGGGCGCGTCGCTGACCTTGCTCCTGCCCTACAGCCTGTTCAACGGATTGCTGGCAGCGGCGATCGCGGTCGCCGGCATGTACCTGCTGACCCTGTTTTTCAATTTGCCCACCAGTCTGAAACTGGTCGAGCTCAGCCAGCCGGGGCAACCCCTGTTGCGCCGCCTGCTGCGGGAAGCGCCCGGCACCTACCAGCATTCGCTGCAGGTCGCGAACCTGTGCGAGCAGGCCGCCCTGGCCATTGGCGCCGATGCCGAGCAGGTGCGCATTGCGGCCATGTATCACGATATCGGGAAAATCCCCAATGCCGTATTCTTCAGCGAAAACCAGCAGTTTGGCACGGGCAACGCCCATGACGTACTGGGCGACCCTGAACGCAGCGCCGATATCATCATCAGTCATGTCCCGGGCGGCGAAGCGCTGGCGCGGGAGTACCATCTTCCAGGTCGCTTCAGGGACTACATTTCAGAACACCACGGCACGACGGAAGTGTACGTGTTCTGGCGCAAGGCCGTGGAAGCCGCAGGGGGAGACGAAGGTCAGGTGGACAGCGCCAATTTTCGCTATCCAGGGCCTCGTCCGCGAAGCCGCGAGACCGCAATAATGATGCTGGCGGACAGTTGTGAGTCCGCCGTGCGTTCCATCGGCCCGACGAGCCGCGACCAGGTGACGGAAATTGTCATGCGAATCGTGGAAGGCAAAATGAATGAGGGCCAGCTGGATGATTCGGGCCTGACATTGAAAGACATTCGCACGATCCAGGCTACCCTGGTGGAAATGTTGCAGGCGGTCTATCATCCGCGGATCGACTACCAGCGAGTCGGCGGAGCGACTCCGGCGATTCCGGCGCCGCCAGCGAGTTTGCAGGCGAGCAGCGGGTCGCGCTCCGAATCGCAGCCAGTGGCCGCCCTCACGGCGGAGAACCTGGCGATGAGCCCGGTGAGCGAACGACCGCGCCCGGGGCCACTGCCGGAAGTTCCTGAATTGCCACATCACGACGACGACGACCAGGCGGGAAGTGTCGGACGCGAACAGGGAGACAAGACGTCATCTTGAGCGGCGTTTGTGTTCGAATCGAATGCGGTCAGGACCTTGATGCGGCGCCTCTGATTGAAGCCGTGCGAGCGACATTGCGCATGCACGGGGACAACAAATCCCCGCATGGCAAGGTCTCGATTGTGCTCGCCAGTGACGAACGTGTGCGAATCCTGAACCGGCGCTATCGCGGTATCGACCGCGTGACCGACGTCCTGTCCTTCCCGGCCTTGCACCACGGCATAGGGGAGGAGGAGCCTGCCCTGGGTGACCTGGTGCTGGCCACCCACTGGGCCTCCCGTCAGGCGGACCGCGCCGGGCACAAGACGATGGACGACCTGGTTTTGCTGGTGGTCCACGGCACCTTGCATTTGCTGGGCTTCACTCATAACGACGAACGGGGGAGCGCCGCCATGC
>DAOUIB010000326.1:0-3986 GCA_034428275.1 Anaerolineae bacterium | reverse complement strand
AGATCGAGGATGCGCGGCTCGCTGGCGACGGCCCAGAGCTCGCGGTCCTCGCCATGCCACCAGTCCATCTCCTGGGTGGAGACTCCGGGCGGCAGCAGTTTCCGCAAACGCCAGTACAGCTGGCGCAGATGCTCGAGCTCGCCCGGGCCGTAAACCGGGAGCGGGCAGAGAAAGCCCTGCTGTTTGAACCTTGCAACGTCAATGGTCACGGGTTGCTCCTTTCAGGTCGCGTGCTTCAGCGGACGACGATGGGTCGGATGTCCAGCACGCGACAGGTCTCCTCCAGATGCGGGATGTAATCGCCATAGACCAGGCTGAGGTGGTTGCTGCGCAGTTCGCGGGCCACGGCGCGCGGGTCGGCGTCCAGCCTGACGAAGGCGTGTGGCGAAAAATCCCAGTGCGTTTCCCCCAGTTTCTCGTGCGGCACGTCGAGGCACTCGCCGCCGGTGATGAGCATGACGTGCTCGCCGGCCTGACGGGTGATGCGCGCCAGGGTGACGCGGCCGGGCCGGTTGACGGCCTGGGGCGCCGCCCCGCCCAGCTTCCATTCGAACTCCTGAAAGCCGTGCTCGACCCAGTGCACCTGGCTCCGGTCCTTCGCCAGGGTGGTGGCCTGTGAGCCGCAGTTCGAGATCCAGATCTCGCCCTCCACGAGGCGGATGGTGCGCACGTCGCCGAACATGACCGGCGCGCCGCCGAGGTGCTTGAGGATCTGCATGGTGAGGGCGCCGTTGGAATCGGATTCGCAGGAGCAGCAGATGGCTTCCTTGTCGCCGTCGGCGTCCGAACTGTCGTTCAGCAGGGCGATGGTGTAACAGAAAGTGGTGAAGAGCACCGGCGTCTCCGGCAGGCAGCGCACGGAGACGAAGTCGAAGCCGCGTTCGGCGATCAGGCGGCGCGAGGCGAGGTACATCTTCATGGCGGCGCGCATGACCTCGTCCTTCACCTGAATCGAGCCAAAGACCTCATGGCTCCAGGCGAGATGCGAGGCCACCTCCGCGTCGGGCATCTTCTGCGCGAGGTCGATGATCTCGCTCTGGTCCCAGGATTCGATTTCGACGCCGAACTGGCGCCGCCACTGGTTGGCATCGACGGCGGCGGTCAGCATGCCCAGCGAGCGCGAGCCCATCAGACCGTAGACCTGGCCGCGCAAGCGACTGCCGGCGGCCGCGCCAAGGCAGCGCACCTCCAGTTCGCGCAGGGCGACGGGGTCATCGAAGTCGCCGTAGACCAGGCAATTGGTGACGCCGGCCTCATCGAGCGAGCCGCGCACCACGCTGGCGCCGACGATGCCGACCGCGGCGATGTCCGTGTTGGTCCAGACGACGACCGGCACCTCACACTCAAGGGCGGTCTCGACGACGCTGGTGCCGTAGCTCCAGCGGGCGACGTAGACGACGAGCACGTGGACGTCGGCGTTGCGCAGCATGCGGCCGTGGGCGCGCGCCTGCTTCAGGGAGGTCGTGAAGCCCTCGGGCGCGATGACCTCGACGCCGAAGCTCTCGAGGATCTGGCGCGCCTCGCTGAACATCTCGCGGGCCGGGCCCCGCACTTCCTCGCCCCAGACGTCGTGCAGTTCGGGCGACATGCTGCAGATCAGGCCGATGCGCGCAGCATTCATGAGGGCTGCTCCCTGTCCGCCAGGGCGCGGAGCTGGCTCCAGGCGCTTTCGCTGACGAAGATGCCCTCGCGCCGGCGGCGCGCCATTTCCCGCGCCTCGGGTTCGCCGGGGATGAGGATTTCGCTGAAGCCCGGTCGCAGTCGGCTGCTGCGGATGTAGTCCAGCAGATCGCTGACCTCGGTCTCAAATTCCTCTTCTGTGACGAATGCCGTCGGGTTGATGGCGATGATCAGCGTGGCGTTGTGCCAGTCGGGCGGGTCCGCCTGGCTGGTGCCGCCCCCGCTGAGCGCGCCGGCCAGCACGTCCACGACAATGCCCAGGGCGAAACCCTTGTGACCCCCCACGGGCAACAGGGAACCTGCGGCGAAGTCGGCGGCGTCGGTCGTGTCCTTGCCCTCGCTGTCGATGACCCAGCCGATCGGCAGGGGCTCGTCGCGATACTGCTTGATGTTGACCTTGCCGCCGGCCACGACGGTCGGCGAGATGTCGACCATGATGTCGAGGCCCGGCGCGGGGATGCCCCAGGCGAAGGGATTGACCGAGAGGCGCCGCTCCACCCCGCCCCAGGGGGCCACCAGTTGCGCGCCGCCCTGGCCGTTGACGGTGACGAAGCCGATCAAACCGGCGGCGGCGATCTGTTCGGCGTATTCACCGAGGCGGCCGATATGGCTGCAGTTGCGGATGGTGACGGCGGCGATGGCGCCCGCGCGGGCCTTGTCGATGGCGATGTCCGCGGCGCGCCAGGCCATCACTTGACCGAGCCCGCCATGGGCGTCCAGCACGGCGTGGGAGGGGCTTTCGCGCAGGACCTCCAGCTCGGCGCCGAAGGTGATGTCGCCCTTTTGCCACAGGCCGACGTAATTCATCAGCACGTGCACGCCGTGGGAATCGTGGCCGCGCAGGTTGCTGCCGACCAGATGGTCCTGCAGGCGGGCGATTTCCTCGTCGCTGGCGCCGAGCGGGACGCAGATGTCGGCGACGGTCTGGCGAAGCTGGTCAGCGGTCAGTACGGGCATGGTTTTTCATGGTCCTTTTCGGTAACGGGGACACCGTGATTGCGCGATTGCCGGTCGACTCCAGACGTGAGCGAAGTTTCCTTCTGTTGCATTTGTAGACGACACATGACCATTGTTGTAAGATTGATGTGTTGATTGATGTGACACGATCAGTTTTATGTGAATTACTGGAGGTTGGCTCATGAAATCGCTCTGTAGCATGATTTTGACAACTTTTCTGGTCGTTGCGTTCGTGGGCCCTGCCCTGGCAGCGGACAAGCCCGCCAATGACGTGGATGCGCCTTGCCATTATCAAACCGGGCAGGGGACCCTGACGAACCAGGAGTGGCACGAAGTGCAGAAACGATGCCTGGAAGAAACAAAAGGACACTGGATCGTCGTCAAGGGCACACCGACGCAACCGTCCCGCCCCTATCGGCCTTACCGGCCCTGGCCCGTGATTCCGCAGCCGGAGACCCCGGACCCGACGACGACGGTTGCCAGACAGAATGATGCGACGGCGACCCACGCCGGGCCGGCCCAGGCCTTGCTGCCGCGGGTGTGGAGCAGCGACTATATCGCCCCGCACTTTGGCAGCACGATCTTCGCCTGGTTTGACAAGGGCGTGCTGGAGGTGCTGGATCACTTCAGCCAGTCCAGCCTGCGCAGCGCGAACCGTTGCGTCGGGAACCAGGCCACCTTGCTGGCCTCCAGCGGCAGTCTTGAACTGTGGTGCACGGGGGACAACCAGTACCGCGTGGTCCAGACGACATCGCCGCATCCAGCGGACGGTCGACTGGACCAGTTGGTCTTTGACGCAGCGCTGACGGAGTGTAGCCGCTCCTACTGGTATCTCGGCAGTGGAGCCGTGGAAACCTGGTTGAGCGGTTGCTGAGAGAAGGCGACCCCCGGCACGCCTGCCCCTTTCCATGGAAAGCGAAAGCGACCCTGGCGAGGCAGGGCTGGCAAACGGGAATACTGCCCTTCCGCCATGCTGCCGTCTTGAGTGAAAGGGGTGGCCCGTCAGCGGGGAGCGACGGGCCACCGCCATGCTTCGGTTAGCGGCGCTCATGGCTGTTCGTACTCCAGAGCCAGCATGGCGAAGGTCTCAAAGGGCGGCACGGCGATCTCGGCCATGCCGTCGACGACGCTGAAATCCAGTTCCTTTTCGTCAGGCAAGAGAATGGCGCGGGTTGCCCTGCGGCCATTCAGGGCCAGACGCAGGCGGGCGTCATGGACGGGCACCTGGGGGAAGACCTCCTGGAAGTTGACCAGGTTGGCCAGCAAACGGCTGCGCTCCGGCTGGTCGAAGAGCGTGACCTCGACCACCGGCGGCGCGTCGGCCCCGAAGGAGTAATCGTCGCAGAGTT
>DAOUIB010000325.1:0-7524 GCA_034428275.1 Anaerolineae bacterium | reverse complement strand
CAGGGGCTTTACCTGCTGCCCCGGGGATTGCAGGTCTGGCTGCTGCGCCGCTGGCGCGAACAGCGAAAATTGCCGGACATCGAGGCATTTCACGGCCTGCTGAAGACCGATCCGCAACTCGACGAGGATTTTGCGGAGCATTTTCATTGGGTGGAGCAGCGCGCCCTGTTGGCCATCGAGGCCCTGACGCGCGCGAACCTGCGCCTGGTGGTCAGCATTGCCAAACGTTACACCGGACGCGGCATCAACTTTCTCGACCTCATTCAGGAGGGCAATCTCGGCCTGCTGCGCGCCGTCGAGAAATTCGACCATGCGCGCGGCTACAAGTTCAGCACCTACGCCACCTGGTGGATTCGTCAGGCGATCAGCCGCGCGATTGCCGACCAGGCGCGTACGATCCGCATTCCGGTGCACATGATCGAGACCATCAACCGTCTGGCGCGCATACAGGTGCAGCTCACCCAGGAACTGGGCGCCGAGCCGGATGCGGAACGCGTTGCGCTGGAGATGGACTTCCTGACGCCCTCCGAGACGGCAGCCATTCGCGAACGCCTCGACAGCGAAAGGCCGCTTGGCAGCGACCTGCAACGCAAGTTGCGACGGGCCGCGCAAAAGGTGCGGCGCATTCAGCGCATCAGCCAGGAACCGATGAGCCTGGACAGCCCGGTGGGCGAGGAAGACAGCAGCACCCTGGGCGACTTCATTCCGGATGAGGAGACCGCCGGCCCGGTCGATGCGGCCAGCCGCCAGCTGCTGCGGGAGCAGATGCAGACGGCTCTGGGGGTGCTCAGCGAGCGCGAGCGGGAGGTGCTGGAGCGGCGCTACGGGTTGCTTGACGGGCGGGCCCGCACCCTGGAGGAAGTGGGGCGCGAGTTTCGCGTCACGCGCGAGCGTATCCGTCAGATTGAAGCCCGCGCCTTGCGCAAGCTGCGGCATCCCTCCCGCAGCCGCCAGTTGCGCGACTACCTGACGATGTAAGCGCTCAAACGCAGGGGCGAAGCGTTGGAAGACAGGGCCTGGCGACGTCGCCAGGCCCTCAATGTTAAGGCGTCAAGGCATTTGACGCCTTGCGCCAGATATGCTAATCTGCGCCTGTTTGCTCCAAAATGAACAAACGCTCGGGGAAGGCACCATGGCGTTGCAGGAATTCGCACCCATCACCGCGTTACTGGTGATATCGCTTGCGGTCGCCCTGCTGATCCTGTTCATCTCCCGTATTTTCGGCCCGCAGCGTCCTTCCCTGCGCAAGTCGGCGCCTTATGAGAGCGGTGTCAAACCGATCGGGCCGGGTACCCGCCGACTGCCAGTGCAGTTTTACCTGGTGGCGGTGCTCTTCATCCTCTTCGACATCGAGGTCATATTCTTCCTGCCCTGGGCAGTGGTCTTCCGCGAACTGGCGCTCTATGGCCTGGTGACCATGGGGATCTTCACGCTTGTGCTGACCATCGGCCTCGTCTATGAGTGGAAGTCAGGAGCGCTGGAATGGGAGTAAGCTCGAAACTTGGCAACCTCGGCGTGGTGACCACCACGCTGGACCAGGCGATTAACTGGGCGCGCACGGGCGCGATGTGGCCGCTGCTCTTCGGTCTGGCCTGTTGCGCCATCGAATACATGAGCACCCAGGCCTCCAGCTACGACATGTCCCGCTTTGGCATGGAACTCAATCGCGCCACGCCAAGGCAGGCGGACCTGTTGATCGTCTCCGGCCGCGTGACGCGCAAGATGGCGCCTGTGGTACGGCAGCTCTACGACCAGATGGCCGCGCCCAAATGGGTCATCTCCATGGGCGACTGCGCTTCCTGCGGCGGCATCTACAACAACTACGCCATCGTGCAGGGCGTGGACGAAATCGTCCCGGTCGACGTGTACATCGCCGGTTGCCCGCCGCGGCCGGAACAACTGATGCACGGTGTTCTGACCCTGCACCAGAAGGTGCATGGCGAGACCATCCTCGACTGGGCTGCGGAGGCGCCGCGTGCCTGATATCGCCCCGGCGCGGGACGCCGCCGACGCCTTGCAGGCGGCCATGCCCGACGCGCTGCTGGACAGTCACAGTTTTCGCGATGAAACGACCCTGGTCGTCCCGACTGCGCAGGTCGTCGACGTGTGTCGCTTTCTGCGGGATACACCGGGGCTGGTCTTCAATTTCCTTTCCGACATAAGCGCCGTGGACTACTGGCCGGAGCAGGACCGGCCGGAACGCTTCGGCATTTGCTACCACTTGCTCTCCATGCTTTATGGCCGACGCCTGCGGGTGAAGATATTCGTGGCGGAGGACGAGGCCGAAGCGCCTACCATGACCGCAGTCTGGCCCGGCGCCAACTGGCTGGAGCGCGAAATCTATGACCTGATGGGCATCCGCTTCAGCGGCCACCCGGACCTGCGCCGGGTGTTAATGCCGGCGGACTGGGACGGTCACCCTCACCGGCGGGATTACCCGCTGGGTTACGAGCAGGTGCAGTTCTCCTTCAATGCGGAGGAGATCATGAAGCACAAGCCTTTCGCGAAAGAGTAGGCCAGGAGCGAGCATGGCAGTCGTGGAGACGCCAACCAATGCCCCTGACGCATACCGTTGGGAAGGCAACATCGAGGAACTGCGCGGCCTGGTCTCGGAGCGGGCCTTCACCGGCGAGACCATGCTGCTCAACATGGGCCCGCACCATCCCAGCACCCATGGCGTGCTGCGCGTCCTGCTGGAACTGGACGGCGAGCAGATCATCAACGCCGTGCCGGACGTGGGCTTTTTACACACCGGCATCGAAAAGACCATCGAATTCAAGACCTACGAAAAGGGCGTCACGGCCACGGACCGCATGGACTACCTGTCGCCGCTGTCCAATAACATGGCCTTTTGCCTGGCGGTCGAGAAGCTGGTGGAGCTGGACGTGCCGCCACGCGCGCAGTTGATTCGCGTGATTTGCCTTGAGTTGCAGCGCATCGCCAGCCACATGGTCTGGCTGGGGACGCACGCCATCGACCTGGGCGCCATGAGCGTATTGCTTTACGCCTTCCGGGAGCGCGAAAAGGTGCTGGACATGCTGGAGATGCTGTCCGGCCAGCGCATGATGGGCAGCTACTTCCGGCCGGGCGGCGTCTGGCGCGACATCACGTCGGACTTCAAGCCGACCCTGGTGAAGTTCCTCGGCGAGTTTCCGCGCGCCGTGGAGGACTATCAGCGTCTGCTCGAGAAAAACCCCATCTGGGTTGATCGAACCCAGGGCGTGGGCGTCATCGAGCCCGAGCGGGCGCTGGCCTGGGGCATGACCGGACCAACCTTGCGTGGCAGCGGCGTCAACTGGGACCTGCGCAAGTCGATGCCCTACAGCGGCTACGAAGAATTCACCTTCAACGTGCCGCTGGGCGAGCACGGCGACGTATACGATCGCTTCATGTGCCGCATCCTGGAACTGTGGGAGTCGATGAAGATTCTGCACCAGGCGCTGGAAAGGCTGGAAGACCGGGGCCCGTTCCGCTCCGACAACCGCAAGTTCGTGCCGCCGCCGCGCAGCGAACTGGGCCAGAGCATGGAGGCGGTCATCCATCATTTCAAGTTGTGGACGTCGGGCTTCGACGCGCCGGACGAGGAAGTCTTCGCCGTCGTCGAGAGCCCCCGTGGCGAAATCGGCTGTTATTTGCACGGGACCGGTGGCAACATGCCGCGACGTGTCCACTTCAAGACGCCCTCTTTCATGCACATCAGTTCACTGCCCTTGCTGACCCAGGGTCATTTCATCGCCGATCTGGTGGCGATCATCGGCAGCGTGGACATTGTGCTGGGCGATTGCGATCGATAGGGCGTCAGGGACGGAAGGAATGTCACTACACGATCCCAGGTACAAGGCGCGTATCGCCGGTCATTTGGCCAAGTACCCGGACAAGCGTTCGGCGGTGATGCCGCTGCTCTACATGGCGCAGGAAGCGTATGGCTGGGTCAGCCCCCGCGGCATCCAGGAAGTCGCCGAGATTTGCGAGATGGACCCCACCCAGGTGAAGTCCATCGCCGGCTTCTACACCATGTATTCCGAACGCGAAAAGGGCCGCTACTGGTTGCACGTCTGCACGGACCTGCCTTGCGCCCTGAACGGCGCGGACACCTTCTATCGCGAACTGCGGGAATACCTCGGCATGGAAGACGGCGGCACCTCGGCGGACGGCCTTTTCACGGTGGAACACGTGATGTGTCTGGCGGCCTGCGACAAGGCGCCCATGCTGCAGTGCAACTTTCGCTACATGGAATCGCTGGACATGGAAAAGATGAAGGTCTGGATTGAGGAACGGCGCGCCGAACTTGAGGCTGCCGGGCAGGGACAGGGCTCATGAGGCTGTTACTGCGGAGTCGCGACATCCCGGACCTGCACCGGCTGTCGGTGTATCAGGCCAACGGCGGTTACGAAGGGCTGAAGAAAGCCCTTGCCATGAAACCGGCGGAGGTCATCGACGAGGTCAAGGCTTCCGGCTTGCGCGGTCGCGGGGGCGCCGGCTTCCCGGCCGGGGTGAAATGGAGTTTCATCCCCCAGGACGAGCCGATCAAGTACGTTGCGGTCAATGCCGACGAAAGCGAGACCGGCACCTTCAAGGACCGCGAGATCATGGAAGGCAATCCGCACCAGATGCTGGAAGGGGCCCTGATTTGCGCCTGGGCGATTCAGGCGACGGCCGTGTACATCTACCTGCGCGGGGAGTTTTGGGACATCGGCGATCTGCTGGATGCTTGCATAGCCGAGGCGGAGAAGGCCGGATTCGCCGGGGAGAACATTCTGGGCAGTGGCTGGTCCTGCCCGGTCTACACGCATCTGGGCGCCGGCGCCTACATCTGCGGCGAGGAGAGCGCCATGCTCAGCAGCCTGGAAGGGGTGCTGGGTCAGCCACGGGTGCGCCCGCCATTCCCCGCCCAGAAGGGCGGAGGCCTCTATCGGGAAGCGACGGTCGTCAACAACGTGGAGACGCTGACCAACGTGCCCTGGATTCTCACCGAGGGCGCCGAAGCCTTTCGCGCCATTGGCACAGAACAGAGCGCGGGCACCAAGGTGTTTTGCGTCAGCGGCCACGTGCCGCGGCCCGGCAACTACGAATTGCCGCTGGGAACGCCCTTCCGCGAATTGCTGGTCGATCACGCCGGTTGCGACCCCGACAACATCAAGGCCATCTTGCCCTCCGGCGGTTCGGGGCCGATTGTGCCGGGCACGGATGAAGTGCTTGATACACCGCTGTCCTACGAGGCGATGCAGGGCCTGGGCACCATCCTGGGTTCGGCCTCGATCATCGTGATGGACAACTCGGTGGACATGACCTGGGTGGCCTCGAAGGTGACCAAATTCTTCAAACACGAAAGTTGCGGCAAGTGCACGCCCTGCCGCGAGGGCACCTACTGGCTGGACAAGGTGTTGGACAGAATTCTTGAAGGCGAGGGCAAACCGGAAGACGTGCAGTTGATCGACAACGTGGCGAAGAATATGGCCGGGACGACGCTCTGCGCCCTCGGCGACTTCGCCGCCAACCCGATCATTCATACCATCAGCAACTTTCCGGATGACTTTAACGCTCATGTGCAGCCAAAGCCCGAGGAAGAACAGCCCGCGGCCTCACCGGCGCGCGGCGGGCGTCGCAGGCGGGCACGTGCCTGAGCCGCGTCCCGCGGGACGCAGCAACGGAGGAATGCATGGCTGAGACCGTGACCATCGTCGTCAACGACAGGGAGTATCAGGTGCCGGCGGGCGCCAACCTGGTCGATGCGGCGCGCAGCATCGGCGACCTCATACCGGTGTTTTGCTACCATCCCAAGATGGACCCGGTCGGCATGTGTCGCATGTGCCTGGTCGAGATGGGCAGCATCCAGCGCGATCGCGCCAGCGGCGACATCATGCTGGACGATGAGGGAAAGCCCCAGGTGCGCTGGTTCCCGACCCTGCAGACGGCCTGCACCGCCAGCGTCTACGAAGGCCTGGTGATTCGCACGAACACGCAGCAGGTCGACGACGCGCGCGAAAACGTGCTCGAATTTCTGCTCACCAGTCACCCGCTGGACTGCCCGATCTGCGACAAGGGCGGCGAATGCCCCCTGCAGAACCTGACCATGGAACACGGGCCGGGCCAGACGCGCATGGTGTTTGGCGACAAACTGAAGCTCGACAAGCACGTGCCGCTGGGCGATCTGGTCTTCCTTGACGAGGAACGCTGCATTCAGTGCGCCCGTTGCGTGCGCTTTCAGGACGAGATCGTCGGCGACGACGTGCTGGCCTTTCACGAACGCGGTCGCTCGCTGCAAATTATCACCAACAGCGACCCGGGTTTCGACAGCTACTTCTCCGGCAACACGACCGACATTTGCCCGGTTGGCGCGCTGACGACGGCGGACTTCCGCTTCGGCGCGAGGCCCTGGGAGCTGACGGACGTGGCCAGTATCGACCCCTGGGATGCGGCCGGCTCCAACATCAGTCTGAGCACCAGGCTGGACCGCGACGCCGGCGGCCGCGCGATTATCAAGCGCGTCATGCCGCGTCAGAACGAATACGTCAACGAGATCTGGATCAGCGACAAGGTGCGCTTCGGCCATCACTTCACCCGCAGCGCAGACCGCCTCGCCTGGCCGACCACCGGCGAGTCGCGCGCGACCTGGGCCGAGGCCCTGCAGGCTGCGGCGGGCAAGTTGCGCGAAGCCGGCGAGGACCTGGCCATCATTGCGGGCAGCGGCCTGAGCAACGAGGACCTCTACGCCCTGCGACGCCTGGCGGAAGGTCTGGGCAGTTCGCGCCTCGGTGCATGGCCGCCGACGCATGGCGGCGCGGACCTGGTGGCCCAGGTCGGCGTGGGGCAGGGCAGCAACCTGGGCGCGCTGGGTCCTGGCGACGCGGTACTGGTCATCGCCAGCGATCTTGAGGAAGAGGTGCCGCTCTGGCGTCTGCGCATCAAGCAGGCCAGGGACCGCGGCGCCCTGCTTCTGGTCGCCAACGCGCGCCACACGCGACTGGACGACTTTGCCAGCCAGCATTTGCGCTTCGCGACCGGTGGCGCGGCGGAATTCCTCGCCAACCTCAAGCAGGATAACGAGGCTGCTTACGGCCACCTGCGTGACGCGAACAATCTGGTCATCGTGGCCGGCGCGGAAGGGCTGGACCTGGCCGGCAGCCGCGCCCTGATGCAGGCGGCCGCCAACATTCTGGTGGAAACCGGGCACGTTGGGCGGCCCAACAATGGCCTGCTTTCGCCCTTGCCCGGGCCCAACGGCATGGGTCTGCACTATTTGGGCTTCACGCCGGAAAACACGCTGGACATCATGGCCAATCCACCGCAGACCCTGCTGGTCGCCCAGGCGGACCTGCTGGCGGATGACCCCTCGGCGCCGGAGTGGCTGGGCGTGGTCGACAACATCGTTGAGATGACGCTGTTTCAGGACAGCCTGGGCGATCGGGCGCAGGTCGTCCTGCCGATTCAAAGTTTTGCGGAACGCGAAGGCAGTTTCACCAGCGGCGAGAGACGGGTGCAGCGCTATTATCGCGCGCAGGGGCCGGTCGGTGAGGCGCTGCC
>DAOUIB010000324.1:0-8262 GCA_034428275.1 Anaerolineae bacterium | reverse complement strand
GTCTCCTTCACGCGCGAAGCGACCGCGGTCCGAATCGACTTCAGCAGGTCCGGCAGGCGCGCGGACCTGGACTATCTGCAGGGACGCACCCTGCAGGAGGCGCCCTTCCGCTTCGACCCGGAGACGGGGCCCCGCCTGCGGGTGTTCCTCGATCGCTCCGTGCTGGAGGTGTTCGCCGGTCGGCAGCGTTTCATGGCGCAGCGGATCTATCCTGGACCGGAGGCGACGGGCGTGAGGCTCTTCAGCCGCGGCGGAGCAACGGCCGTCGGACGTCTGCGGGCCTGGCGGCTGGGGCGGGCCAACTGACATTCTGGCCGGATATCCGCAGGGACACTACAATCCTTTCCACACTCCGCCAATGAATCTCCAGACAGAAGTGACCGGACGATGGCCAGCGGCATGAAAGGAAAGCAGCCCAACATCCTGCTGGTCGTGAGCGATCAGCAGGGCGCTTCCATGATGCGCTGCGCCGGTACCCGTCATTTGCGCACGCCGGCCATGGACCGCATCGCCGGGCAGGGCCTGCGCTTCACCCAGGCGTGGTGCAGCAACCCCATGTGTCTGCCCTCACGTTTCAGCCTGGTGACGGGGCGCATGGGGGGCGAGTACGGCATCCTGCACAACGACGACGGGCCGGATGCTGAACTCCCTGAAGAGGTCCGTCAGTCGGCCCTGGGCTGGCAATTGCACCGCGCGGGTTACCGCACGCTCTGGGGCGGCAAGGAGCATTTGCCGGCGGGCTGGACGCCGGAGGACCTGGGCTTCGAGACCATTTGCCGGGACGATCGCGATGAACTGGCCGGGGTCTGCGCGGAGGTCCTGCAAGGCCCGCATGAGCGCCCCTTCTGCCTTGTGGCCTGCTTCATCAATCCGCACGACATCTGCTTCATGGCGATCCGCGACTTCGCCGACGAGGAGGGGCTCAGGCAGCTGGAGCGCCACAGCAGCGACGAACTGCGCGAACTGGACGCGGCCCTGGCCATCCCGCCGGGTATGGCGCGCGACGAGTTTTTCGCCTGGCATTGTCCGCCGCTGCCGGACAACTTCGATATTCCGCCGGAGGAGCCCGAGGCCATCTCCCGGATGCAGGCCGGCAGCCCCTTCAAGCGCCTGGCGCGTGAAGGCTATGACGAGGAACGCTGGCGTTTGCACCGCCATGCCTACGCCCGCCTGACGGAGCGCGTCGACGGGCAACTGGGCAGGGTTCTGGAAGCGCTGGAGGAAAGCGGCGCGGCCGACGAGACCCTGGTGATATTCACCAGCGACCACGGCGACATGGACGGCAGCCACCGCATGGAGCACAAGACGGCCTTTTACAACGAGGCCGCGCGCGTCCCCCTGCTCATCGCCGGGCCGGGCGTGCAGCGCCGTGGCGGGCTCGAGAACCGGCCGGTCTCCATCGGCCTCGACCTGCTGCCCACGCTCTGCGACGTCGCCGGCGCGGAACCGCCCTCGGGCCTGCGCGGCAGGAGTCTGCGCCCGCTGCTGGAAGGGCGGCCGGAAGTCTCCTGGCGCGAACTGGCGCCGGTCGAAAGCGCAATCGGACGCATGGTCACGGACGGGCGCCACAAGTACATGCTTTACGATGAAGGAGGGCGTCGCGAGCAGCTGGTGGACCTGGCGGCCGACCCCGGCGAGATGCACAATGCCCTGCGCGATCCGCAGTATCAGGAGGTTCTGAAGGACCTGCGCCGCGGGCTGGAGGAGGTGTTGCCGGAACGAAAGCGAGCAGCGAGACATTGAAAAAAACAGCAGTTACATGATTTCAAAGCTGAACATGGAGGAAAGCAATGACTGTGTCCCGCATTCTTGTCACCCTGTTGACGCTGACCCTGGTCGCCACTGGCGGCGCGGGCCTGGCCCAGGACGCCGGCCTCGATCCCTTCCAGGCCCAGGTGGATGCCGGCGAGTTGCCGCCACTGGCGGAACGGCTGCCGAACAACCCGCTGGTCGTCGGGCCGGGCCTGCTGGTCTCGCTGGAAGACCAGCCGGAATGGGAGCCGGGCGTGCATGGCGGCACCCTGCGCACGGCCTTCACCAGCGCCTTCGGCTTTTCCGGCGAAATGTACGTCATGAATCTGGAACCGATCATCGCCGCCCCCGGCATTGACGTCGAGGGCTTCTACGGCAACGTGGCCGAGAGCTTCTCGGTCAACGAGGATGCGACCGTCTTCACCTTCACGCTGCGCGAGGGCCTGCGCTGGTCGGATGGCGTGCCGGTAACGACGGCCGACGTGGCTTTCGTGTTCAACGACCTTTACAGCAACGAGGAATACGGGTCCTTCCCCAACAAATTCAGGTCCGCCAGCGGCACGCCGGCGCAACTGGACGTCATGGATGACTACAGCTTCAGCCTGACTTTCGACACGCCCTCGGGCGGCATCCTGCGCGACTTGGCGATCACCGCCTGGACCTCCTACAACGACATGATCAAGCCATCCCACTATCTGGCGGCTTACCATCCGGCCTACGCCGACGGCGACGAGCTGGCGGCCAAACTGGCGGCCGAGGGGCTTGAGGCCGGCGACTGGCCGGTGCTCTTCAACAACACGGACTGCCCGCGCAACCACATGATGCGCGAGAAGTGCATCGGCTTTCCGCAACTGACGCCCTGGCTGGTCGCGGAACTGTCCGAATCCGGCACGATCATGGAGCGCAATCCCTACTACTGGAAGGTGGACACCGAGGGCAAACAGTTGCCCTACCTGGACCGCCTGGTGGCGCAGGTCTTCGGCGACGGCGAGATGGTCAATCTGGGCGCCATCGCGGGCGACATCGACTTCCTCTACGGCACGCAGTACAGCAACTACCCGCTTTACAAGGAAAACGAGGAAGCGGGCAACTTCGTGACCATCCCGCTGATCCTGCACGCGGACCCGACGGCGCTCTACATCCAGACCTGCAACCGGGACCCGGCCTGGCACTCGGTCGCCAGCGACGTGCGCTTCCGCCGCGCCCTGAGCCACGCCATCGACCGCGAGGAAATCATCGACGTCGTCTACCTGGGTCTGGGCAGCATACCCACCTGGGTCCCGGCAGAATTTGACCCCGATACGGCCAACGCCCTGCTGGACGAGATGGGCATGGACGGGCGAGACGGCGACGGCATGCGCACGGCCCCCGATGGCAGCCCCTTCAGCTTCATCATCGAGGTGTCGCCGGTGCGGCCGGACATGATCCCGGTGGGCGAACTGATGATCGACCATCTGGCGACCTTTGCGGACCTGCGCGTCGAACTGCGTCAGGAAGACCCCAACGTCAAGAACGAGCGCATCCGCAACAACCAGACCCAGACCTCCATCTTCTGGATCCAGACCTACCAGTGGCGGCCGGGCATGAACCAGGAATACGCGGGCAGCAGCCAGTGGTGCGCCTCCTGGCGCGAATGGTTGAATACCGGCGGCGCTTCCGGCGATGAACCGCCGGCGGAGGTCAAGCGCCTTTACGAAATCCTGGTGGCGCGCAAGGCGACCATCCCCTATTCGGAGGCGGACCTGGCGCTGGTCGACGAGCTCTTCCAGTTGCACTACGACAACGTCTGGATTCTGCCGATGATCGAGAACGTGCTGCGGCCGACGATCTTCAACGCGGACTTCGGCAACATCGCCAGCGGCGGCACCCAGATGGGCGCCTCGCGGGCGGGCGAGCAATTCTTCTTCCGCCAGCCGCAGTAGCCAACAACATGACGGACGGGTCGCTGTCCTGCCGACAGGGCAGTGGCCCGTCCCGGACGGGCGGCGCAGGGCGCAGCGCTGCCGGAGACTGACTCTTGGAAGTTTTCATCATCAAGCGGCTGCTGACCATGGTCCCGCTCTGGCTGCTGCTGTCCATCATCACCTTCTTTTTGATCGAACTGCCCCCCGGCGACATCGTGACCAACGAAGTCATCGCCCTGCACGCCCAAAACATCGAGGTGGACGAGGCGGCGATCGCCCGCATGCGCGCCCAGTGGCAACTGGACGCGCCTTTCCTTTCGCGCTACATGCGCTGGCTGGGGAACATCGCCTTGCGCGGGGACCTGGGCAGCACGGTCGATGGCCGCGAAAACCTCGACGTGCTGCGGGAGACCATCCCCTACACCCTGGTCATCGGCGTTTCGGCCTTCGTCCTCTCCCTGGGCGTCGCCATCCCGATGGGCATCTACTCGGCGACGCACCAGTATTCCACCGTCGATTACGTGACGACCTTTCTGGCCTTCATCGGCCTGGGGGCGCCCGGTTGGCTGCTGGCGATCGTGCTGGCCTGGGCCAGCCTCTACTTTTTTGACTTTGTGCCGCTGGGGATCAATTCGCTGGAGTATCTGGACGCGCCCTGGAGCCATGAGAAGGCCATCGACACCGCCAAACACCTCTGGGCGCCGATCCTGCTCACTGCCCTGCCGGCGATCGGCGGCATCATTCGCGTCGTGCGCAACAACCTGCTGGACCAGCTGGGGCAACAGTACGTTGTGACGGCGCGTGCCAAGGGGCTGCCCGAGCGGCGCCTGGTGCGCAAGTATCCGGTACGTATCGCCCTCAACCCCCTCGTCAGCGACCTGGGCCAGATGGTCTACGGCATCGTGGCCGGGCAGGGGCTGATCGGCATCGTGCTGGGCCTGCCGACGCTCGGGCCGCTGCTGCTCAATTCCCTGGTGGCGCAGGACATGATCCTGGCGGGGACCATTCTGCTCATCTACGCCTCTGTCATCTGGTTGAGCACGCTGCTCTCGGACGTGGTGCTGGCCTGGTTCGATCCGCGCATTCGCTTCGAGGCCCGCTCCTGATGGCCAGCCACGCGGACCTGCTGGCCAGACGCGCGCGGGTTCGGGCCCGTCACGGTCTGACCGGGCCGGAAACAGTCCCCGACCTTTCCCGCGAGGCCTTGCCGGAGGCGGACGCCGACCAGCGGCATTACTATGCCGGTCAGTGGCGCCTGATGTGGTGGCGTTTTCGCCGTCACCGCATGGCCCTGCTTTCCTCCGCACTGTTGCTGCTGCTGTACCTCATCGCGGCCCTGGCGGAGTTCATCGCGCCCTACGAAGCGACGCAACGCTTCCGGCGTTACCAGCAGGCGCCGCCGAGCACCGTCTACTGGTCCGACGAGAACGGCCTGCGCGGCCCCTACGTCTACGGGCTGGAGCAGGAACGCGACCCCGTCACCCTGCGTCTGAGTTTCGTGGAGAACCGGGACGTCGTGTTGCCGCTGCGGTTCTTCGTCGAGACGGAGCCCTATCGCCTGGCGGGCCTGGTGGAAGTGCGGCACCGACTCTTCGGTTTGGGCGAGGCCGGCGACCGGGCCCGCATCGGCATCTGGATATTCGGCCTGGATTCGCTGGCGCGGGACGTCTTTTCGCGCACGGTGTACGGCGCGCGCATTTCGCTGACCATCGGCCTGGTCAGCGTGGCCCTGACTTTCTTCCTGGGCGCCTTGCTGGGCGGCATGTCCGGCTACTTCGGCGGCGTCATCGATTACGTCATCCAGCGCGTGATCGAGTTTTTGCGGGCGATTCCGCAATTGCCGCTGTGGATGACCCTGGCGGCGGTCGTGCCCAAGGAATGGCCGCCCTTGAACGTGTATTTCGCCATCACGCTGATTCTGGCCCTGCTGAACTGGGTCGGGCTGGCGCGGGTGGTGCGCGGCCGCCTGCTTTCCCTGCGGGAGGAGGACTACGCGCTGGCGGCGCGGGCCTCCGGCGCCGGCGATTTGCGCATCATCTTTTCCCATCTGCTGCCCGGCTTCACCAGTCACCTCATTCTCTCCGTCACCCTGATGATTCCGCAGATGGTGCTATACGAGACGGCGCTCAGTTTTCTGGGCCTGGGGATGCAGCCGCCGGCCGTCAGCTGGGGCGTTTTGCTGCAGGACTTCCGCGACATCGTGGCCATCTTTCACATCCCCTGGCTGCTGTGGCCCGCCATCTGCGTGCTGCTGACGGTGTTGCTCTTCAACTTTGTCGGCGACGGTCTGCGCGACGCCGCCGACCCCTATTCCAGTGTCTGACGGCGAGGGTGGCGACGTGACGGCGGCTGAAGGCCGGGACATGCGGCGCGGCGAGGCGGAGACGGACCTGCTGCTGGAGATACGCGATCTGGCGGTCAACTTCCCCCTGCGCGAGGGCAGGGTGCGGGCGGTGGACGGCGTCAGCCTGGAGGTGCGGCGCGGCAAGACCCTGGGCGTGATCGGCGAGAGCGGCAGCGGCAAGTCGGTGATGGCCCAGGCCATTCTGCGCCTGACGCCGCCGCCCGGCGTGATCACGAGGGGCGAAATCCTGCTGCACAATCCCGCCGGCATGCGCGAGCCGACGGTCGATCTGGCTGGCGTCGCGCCATCCGGGCCGGAGATTCGCGCCATTCGCTGGCAGGACATCAGCATGATCTTCCAGGAACCGATGACGTCTTTCAGCCCGGTCCACACCATCGGCGACCAGATCAACGAGGCCATTTTGCTGCACGACGATGGCAGCAACCCGGACCAGGCACGCCAGCGGGCGGTGGACCTGCTCGGCCGGGTGGGCCTGCCCAATGCCGCCGAACTGATCGACAGCTGGTCCTTCCAGCTCAGCGGCGGCATGCGCCAGCGGGCGATGATTGCCATGGCCCTGGCCTGTCGGCCGCGGCTGCTGATCGCCGACGAACCGACCACCGCGCTGGACGTCACCATCGAGGCGCAGATTCTGGCGCTGATCAAGACGCTGCAGGCCGAATACAACATGGCGGTCATGTTCATCACGCACGACCTGGCCGTCATCGGGGAAATGTCGGACGAGGTGGTGGTGATGTATCTGGGCCAGGTGATGGAGCGCGGCCCGGTGGAACGCATCTTTGAGGAACCGCTGCACCCCTACACCCACGCCCTGTGGAACTCCATCCCGACGGTGGACGGCGAGCTCAGGCGCCTGGAGTCGATCGTCGGCGTGCTGCCGGGCCCCTATGAAGCGCGTCAGGGCTGCCCCTTCTTTTCGCGCTGCGGCCTGCGCATCGAGGGCGTGTGCGACCAGGCCCTGCCGCCCCTGATTGAGGTCGAGCCGGGGCACAGCGCGCGCTGCGTGCTCTACGAGGATGATTGAAAATGGTAAATCGCTGATGGGCGGGACGCCGCAACCCCTGCTGGAAGTCCGCAACCTGAAAAAGCACTTTCCCCTGCGCAGTGTGGGGCTGATGCGCCGTACCGTCGGCGTGATTCGGGCGGTCGATGACGTCAGCTTCAGCATGCAGGGTGGCGAGACCCTGGGCGTCATCGGGGAGAGCGGCTGTGGCAAGACGACCCTGGGGCGCTGCATCTCCTGGCTTTACGAAGCCGACGACGGCGAAATTGTGCTGCGCGACGGCGAACGGGAATTCCGTCCAGGCCAGATTGAGCGGGAGGACAACAGCGAGTTTCGCAAGCTTGTCCAGGTGATCTTTCAGGACCCCTTTTCCTCGCTGAACCCGCGCATGAGCGTCCTGCGCAGCGTCGGCGAGCCCCTGCGCGTCAACGGGATCGCCAGCGGGCGGGAGTTGGAGGAGCGCGTGGTCGCCATCCTGCAGCGCGTGGGCCTGGAGGTGGAGCATTTGCAGCGTTTTCCGCACAGTTTCAGCGGCGGCCAGCGGCAACGCATCTGCATCGCCCGGGCCCTGGTGATCAACCCGCAGCTGGTCGTGGCCGACGAACCGGTGTCGGCGCTGGATGTCTCGATTCAGGCGCAGACCCTCAATCTGCTCAAGGACCTGCAGCAGGAATTCGGCCTTTCCTATCTCTTCATTTCCCACAGCATGAGCGTCATTCGCTACATGAGCGACCGCATCCTTGTGATGTACGCGGGCAAGATCGTCGAATCGGGCGCGCGCGATGCCTTGCTGGGTCGCCCGCTGCACCCCTACACCGAAATGCTGCTGAAGGCCGTGCCGCGCGTCAGCCGACGCCAGGGCGCGCGGCTGCAGGAGGCGACCGTCGGCGAACCCCCCGATCTGCTCAACCTGCCCGGTGGTTGCGTTTTCCATCCCCGCTGTCCCCACGCGCGGGATCTCTGCCGCGAGGAAATTCCAACTTTGCGTACCCTGGCAGACGGGCGCCAGGTGAGCTGTCACCTGGCGGAGGAACTCACCCTGGCGGGCGTGTTCGACTGAATTCAGACCTGTTCGCTGAAAATCTCGCGCAGGGGTAAACGGAAGCCGGGCAGAAAGGCCGGCCCCGTCAGCGTATCGTCCGGGCCGAGCGTGACGGGCCCCTGCGACGGATCGTCGGCGGGATCGTGGACCTCCACGCGCTGCGCCCGCGGCAGCACGACCCAGACGATGACGCCGG
>DAOUIB010000323.1:0-3140 GCA_034428275.1 Anaerolineae bacterium | reverse complement strand
CGCAGGGATAGACTTCGGGCGGTGTATCCAATACAAGGCAAAGTCATGAACGTGAAAACCATTTCAAGAGTGTCGCTGCTCCTGGCTTCGCTGCTGCTCATGGCGGCGGTCCCGCTGACCGCGCAGGGTGAGGACATCCTGCTCTACGGCGGCAACCAGGACATCGACAACATCGACCCTGCGACCGGCGAAAACTACTCCATCAACGCGGCGTTGCGCAGCCTCTATGACGCGCTCTTCATCAATCGCGGCAGCGACGTACTGCCGCATCTGGTGAAGGACTGGGACGTCGACGATGCCGCCACCGTCTGGACCTTCAACCTGCACGACAACGCCGTGTTTCATGATGGCAGTTCGGTCAACGCCGAGGCGGTCGCTTACAGTTTCAACCGCATTCTGGACATCAACGGTCCGCCCAACTTCCGCTGGGGCAACATCGCCGACGAAAACACCGTGGCAGTTGTGGACGAGTACACAGTGCGCTTCACGCTCACCGAGCCCTTTGCGCCCTTCATCGGCACCCTGACCCAGTTGTTTGTCGTGAACCCGGCCATTGTCGAGGAGAACCGCGTCAACTCGGCCGGTGTCGACGACTACGGCCAGGAGTGGATGCAGAGCAACGCGGCCGGCTCCGGCCCCTTCATGCAGGGTCGCTGGGAGATCGGCAACATCTACGAGTTCATCGCCGTGCAGGACTATTGGGCGGGTTGGACCGGCGAGGACAATCTGGACGGGTTCTTCTGGATCATCCAACGCGAAGGCAGCACACAGCTCAACTCCCTGCTGGCGGGCGAGACTCATATCGCTGACACTATTCTGGCCAGCGACAAGGAACAGGTGGTCGAGGCCGAAGGTTTCTTCCTCGACGAATCGTCCGGGCTCTTCATCAACACCATAAAGATGAACAACCAGGGCGAATACACCAGCAATGTCCACGTACGCAAGGCCATCGCCCACGCCATGAATTACCCGGCCCTGCCGGAAGTGCAGGACGTCAAGGTAACCCTGCTGCCCGGCCCGACGCCCTCCAACTTCCCGGGCTTCGTGCCCGACCTGGACATCGCGGTCTATGACCTCGACAAGGCCCGCGAGCACCTTGCCATGTCGCCCTGGCCGGATGGCGGATTCGAACTGGACTACGTATACGTCACTGACTTCACGCGCGAGGAAATCCCCGGCCTGCTTCTGCTGGAAGCCTTGCGCGAACTCAACATCACCATGAATATGGTACCCACGCTCTGGCCGGACATGGTGGCATCCTGCGGCGATCCCGCGACGGGGCCGGATCTGATCAACATATACACCTTGCCGCCCTTCTCTGATCCGCACGCCCACCTTTACAACCAGTATCACTCCAGCCAGTGGACCAGTGGCGCGGGCAGCTTCCAGTCCTGCAGCTTCTACCAGAACGAACGCGTCGACGAGCTACTGGATGAGGCCCGCTCCCTGGGCGACCAGGGCCAGCGTATGGAACTCTATGCAGAGGCCCAGACCATCATCGCTGAGGACCAGACCTCGATCTGGATGTACACCGAGGACAGCCTCACGGCCTTCAATGACTGCGTCAAGGGCTTCGTGTTTTCACCCTTCTATCCGATCACGGTCCTCTTCCAGGACCTGTGGATGGACAATTGCGGTTGATGCCGCAGTCGCCAACTGTCGGGTTTCCGGGGCGTTCCCGCCAAAAACGCCCCGGCTTGGACTGAACCATGACCCTGCGGCTTTACCTGGCCCGGCGCGTCCTGATGCTGGCTCCCCTCCTGCTGGGGCTCAGCATCCTGACCTTCACCATTTCGCGCCTCGTGCCAGGCGATCCGGTCGGTCTGGCGGCCGGCCCGCAGGCATCCGTCGAAATCCGGGAAGCCTTGCGGGTGCAATTTGGCCTGGACCAGCCGCTGCCGATTCAGTACCTCAACTACATCAGGGGCGTCCTGCAGGGGGACTGGGGACGTTCGCTCTATACGCGACGCGACGTCATCGAGGCACTGGGCGTGTTTTTCCCGGCGACGCTGGAACTCACGCTGGCCGCCGTCATTCTGGCAACAGCCCTCGGCGTGCCGGCCGGGGTCATTTCGGCCATGTATCGTAACCGCATCCCCGATCACATCGCCCGCGTCATTTCCCTGTTCTTCGTCAGTTTTCCGGCCTTCTGGCTGGCCATGATCATGCAGACCGTGCTGGGCCGCCATGCCGGTCTGGTCCCGATTGGACGACGCTTCCCGGTCATCATGACGCCTCCGCCACAGGTGACGGGACTTTACCTGGTGGACAGCCTTCTGGCGCTTGATTTCGCCGCTTTCAGCATCGCGTTGAATCACATCCTCGTGCCGGCGCTGGTGCTTTCCTTTGGCGCGTTGGCCAGCATCACCCGTATCACCCGGGCCAGCATGATCGAGATTCTGGAGCGCGATTTCGTGCGCTCGGCGCGCGCCATCGGCATCCCCGAGCGCGTCGTCATCGGCAAATACGTGCTGCGCAACGCCTTCATCGCCACCCTGACCGTGATCTCGCTCAATTTCGGCTGGCTGATGGCCGGCGCGATTCTGATCGAGACGATTTTCGACTGGCCAGGCATCGGCCTCTATGCGGTGCATGCCTCTCTAAGCCTGGACTTCCAACCTATCATGGGCATCACCATCGTGTACGGCGTCCTGTTCAGCCTCGTCAACATCCTGACCGATGTGGCCTATGGCATCCTGGACCCGCGGATCCGTTATGGCTGAGATTTCCAGCAAGTCACTACAGCAATTGCAGTCGGAAGCCCGTTCCGCGCGCCGGGAAAACCTGCGGCGCAGCCTCTATCGCTTCCGTTCCAATACCCTGTCCATGATCGGTCTGGCCATTCTTTTGTTTATCATTTTTGTTGCCTTTGCAGCGCCTTTTGTTGTGCCCTTCCCCGAAGACGCCGGGGGAGCGACCCACTTTCTGGACAAATTGCTGCCCCCAAGTGCTGAACATCCTTTCGGTACGGACAAGGTCGGGCGCGACATCTTCAGTCGCGTGCTGATGGGAACCGGCCTGGCCCTGCAGGTTGGCGTCACCATCATCGTGCTGGCCACCACCATCGGCGTGACCATCGGCGCGGTCGCCGCCTACTTCGGCGGCGCCGTCGATGATCTGCTCATGCGAGTCACCGATAT
>DAOUIB010000322.1:0-2461 GCA_034428275.1 Anaerolineae bacterium | reverse complement strand
CGGGCGAGCTGTCGCTGCGCGCGGGCCAGACGGCGCTGGTGCCGGCCTGCGCCGGCGCCTGGCAACTGCGGGGCGCGGCGCAGTTGCTGCTGGCGCGTCAGCCCTGATCGCTGATCGATTCCGGCAGGGTCAAGAGACCGCAGTTGCTCATCAGGAACTCGAATTCGCCGGTCAGCACCTCGTCGCCGCTTTCCTGGGCGAGGCGGTAGCCGCGCTGCAACCAGGGGACGGCCGCCGTGCAGTTGCCCTGCGAGGCATCGGCGTTGGCCGTCCACCAGTAGTGGCGGGGGTCGTCGGGGCCGATGTCGATGGCGCGGCGGAAGGACGCGGCCGCCTCGCTGTATTGCTTGCCATTCATCTGCGCGCGCCCCAGCCAGTACTGGCAGCTCTGGTGGCGCTCGTTGCTTTCGATGCAACGCGAGAGGTATTCAATTGAGCGGCCATAGTCGCCGAGCACGCGCAGGTAGATGGTGCCCAGCTCCAGCAGCGCCGTGGTGTTGCGAGGATTGAGGTCGATGATGTCCGACAGCAGGGCGAGGGAGGTGTCGACGTCGCCGAAGCGGTAATTGTGCAGCCGCGCCAGGTCGATGACGACGTAGGGCAAGTGCGGCGCCAGTTCACGCGCCCGCTGCAAATCGGACAGCGCGGCATCGTAATCGAAGCGGGCGTATTCGTTGATGTGGGCGCGCACGCGCAGGGCCTCGGGGCTGTCGGGGTCTTCCTGCAGCGCGCTGTTGACCGTGCTGAAGGCGCGTTCGTGATGACCGAGGTCAAAGAGCGCCTCGGCGAGGTAGGCGCCGGCGCGCGCGGCGACGGGCTGCGCCTCGCCGGCCAGATCAAGGGCGTGACGCGCGCTGACGAGGGCCGTCGTGAAGTCCCCGTTGCGGTCCAGCACGAGGGCGCGCAGGGCCCAGGCGTCGGCGTTGAAGGGATCGGCCGTGACGGCGTTTTCGGCGACGTCGAGGGCCTCGGCGAGACGACCGTCCATGACCAGCGCGAGCGCCAGGCGCTGGTGCAGTTCGACGTCATTGGGCAGCGTCGGGACCAGCTCCCCGTAGAGCGTGGCGGCCTCGCCGATGGCGCCACGTTGCCAGGCGGCGTCGGCGAGACGCAGGCGGACGCCGGGGTCCTCGGTGGGCAGGGGCGTGGGCGCCAGCGCCGTGGCAAGCACGCGTTCGGCGTCGCCGATGAACTGGTCGAAGCGCTCTTCGACGACGGGCGCAAACTGCTCGCGGTTCTGCAGGATGTAGAGACCGGCGTAGAGGGCCACGGGCGTCAGCAGCCAGAGCCACAGCCAGCGCAGGGAGAAGAGGTTGCGGCGCTGGCCGCGACGGTAACGTTTGGGGATGCGCAGGTTCACGGCTTCAGCCGCCGATGGGGGTTGGCGGGACGGGCGTGGGCGGGATGCCGGTGGGCAGCGCCGCGCCGGCGTAGGCCGGGCAAGAGATGGTCGTCAGGCGCAATCCCTCGCGGATGTTGGCGACGATGGGCCCGGGTTCGGCGAGTCGCAGGGTCATGGGCAGCGCCTCGTTGAGGATGGTCCAGGCCTCGTCGCACTGGCCGAGATAGTAGTGCGCCAGGCCGCGCAGATACCAGCACTCAATGGCCGTCGAGCCAAAGTCGGCGCAGTTCTCGAAGGCCTCGATCGAGCCCTCGTAGTTGCGCCGCGTGTATTTGGCCCGGCCGATCTCGATCCAGGCCTCGGCGTATTGCGGGTCGATGTCGAGCGCGTCCTGACAATAGCCCTGCGCCTGGTCGTTGCGGCCCACTTTCGCCCAGGCCTGACACAGGCGCAACATGGCGCGCTTGTCGCCGCGGTCCAGGGTGAGGATCTGGTCGTAGGTGGCGATGGCCAGTTCGTCCTGGTCGGTGGCCAGATACTGGGCCGCCAGTTCGAACCAGGGGCCCTTCCAGCGCGGCTGCAGGGCGACCGCGTCCTCCAGTTGGCCGATCGCCTCGTAGCGTTGGCCGACCCAGATCAGGGCGATGGCGTAGCTGCGTCGCGCCTCGACGTCCAGCGGGTCCAGTTGCACCGCCCTTTCGGTGAAGTCCAGACCCTGCTGGTAGCGGCCGATGCGCGTGTAGGCGCGCCCCAGCGCGGCGTTGAGCGGGGCGAAATCGCTGTTCTGCTCCAGCCCGGCGGTGCCCACGGGGATGGCGTCGGCGGCCTCGTCGATCCACACCAGCGCGCGCGCCTTGAGCGCATAACCGCGCGCGTCGCGGCTGTCCAGTTCGATGGCGCGATCCGCCAGCGTCAGCCCGCCGAAGAGCGGCTGCTCCTCCAGCACCTCCTGCGCCTGGTCGAGTTCGATCAAGAGCTTGCCGTACTCATAAAGATAATCGAGGTTGTCCGGCCGTTGCTCCACCGCCCGCAGAAAATACGCGGCGGCGCCGGCCAGATCGCCGGCCTGCGCCAGCGCCGCGCCGCGGGTGGCCAGCTCACTGGCGAAAGGCGTGGGCG
>DAOUIB010000321.1:0-6953 GCA_034428275.1 Anaerolineae bacterium | reverse complement strand
CGAAAAGGAAATGTCCGGGTTAAGTATGGACACGATTTCGAGGGTCGTGTCGTGCTGAATGACGATGTCGATCACGGTCTGGCCGGCAACCACCACGTGTTCGGCGATCTCCGTGTCATAGTTGAGCCCGGTATCAGGCGAGGTCGGCACGATGCGTTCGGCAAGTGCAGGCGGCACCGGCAAGGGAGTGAAATTTGCCGGCAGGGCCGTGGCCGTCGGACGGGGAACCAGAATGACGCTGCCTTCCCCCGGAAGGAGATTGGGGTTGGGGATGTTTTCATTCAACTGAACAATGGCGTCCATGACCGCGTAGTCGCGATAGCCATACCTCTGGATGATGAATCCCAGGGTTTCGCCTTCGCGGACCGTGTGTCTCCAGGGGCCTGGAACGGGGCTGGGCGTTGCGGCCTCGATCGCCGGCGCGGGAGTTACTGTCGCGACCACCGCGGCAATGGCCGGAGCGGGCGTGTTGGACATTTCAGGCAGGGGTTTCTCCTGCGGCGAGACGTCATCGGTGACTGGCACAGTTTCAGCCGGACCTGCATCCAGACGCACAAAATTGCAGCCGGCCAGCAACAACAGCGCAAACAGAATTGCGACAGGCGGTCTCACCCGCCAGTCTCCCACAGAAACTGACGGGCACTCGATTCAATAGCGTCGCCATCGTCCCGCAGCAACTGAACCCTCCAGCGATAGCCGTGCCACCCGGGTTGTGTTTCCTTCCACGCGGCAGGCAATATGAGACTCATGGAAGTGGTTGTTTCTGAGTAGGTCCGTCCGCTGGACAGACTCTCCACGACGACGCGCCATGCTTCACCCGGTGACAGAGACCCGGACGCAATCCAACGCAAGGTTACCAGTTCATCGCCATTGAAATTGCGATTGTCAGGCGGGCTGAAAGCCACTGGCACGTTGACAGTGGTGGTCGGCGTTGCGCTGGGGAGGCCCGAGGGTGTGGGCGACCGCGTAGGAGTCGGCGTTGGCGCCGGCACCCGCAGTTGCTGACCATCGAAAATGGTGACCACGCAACTGGGCCCGCCCGACGCCTGGCCGAAATCGCACTGCGAGAAAGTGACTTCCGGATTCAATTCGGACAGCACCTTCAGATCGGTCCCAAAGCGAAATGCGATGCCGACGATGGTTTCCCCGCTGCTCACCCCGTGCCACATCACGCCTGGCTGCAGGGTCGGTTCAGGGCGGCCCGCTGCGCCGGCAATGGGCCGGGCCGCCAGTTCCGGATCCCCTTCACCGGGATTACCGGCGGCCTCACCCTGGCCTGCAACAGAATCAAGGGCAATTGCGGCCCCGGTTGCCGTCGGCCAGGGGATGACAAGTTGCTGACCGGCCTGCAGCAATTCGGCAGAAGCCAGGTCGTTGTCCTCTAATACCTGTTCCAGCACATCCAGATCCCTGTGACCGCAGCGCGTCACGACGGCGATCAGGCTGTCACCGCTGCGCACCTCCTGCAAACAGGGCGCGCGCGTCGGCGTAGCGGTCTCCGTCGGCGGCGGCACAGGGGTCCTTGTAACCGTAGGCAGGTACAGGGTCGGCACGGGCGTATCGGTCGGGACCACAGTCACTGGCATCTGAATTGTGGCGGTTGGGGCAACGGCGATGTTGCTGCCGGCCAGTAGCCAGAAGGCGAGTTGCAAAAGGACCCCGGCACAAAGCGTGGCGGCCAGGGCCAGCGCAATCAGGGTCAGACAGGTGCCGCTGCGCCAACGCAAACGACTCTCTGCCAAATCGGCGAGATCGTTGGTTTCCGGGCCGTAATTGCCCACGCCCTCCTGCCAGGGCATGACGCGTGTAAGATCGGCCCCGCAATTGGCACAGTCTGATTGCGACGCGTCGTTGTTCGTGTTGCATATGGGGCATATCTTGACAGCCAATCAGCACGCCCCTGTCACTCCACCCTCAAGTGCCCGCCGCGGCCAGGTCCTGGTCAGGTTGCGCGAAATCAAGCAAAATCTTGAGCGTTCCAGGGTGGGCAGCCCGCTCCATGGCCCGCAAACCGTCACTCAGCGCGTATCTGCCTTCAATCAGGAAGCTCACGTCCACGAGACCCTGTTGCAGCAATTGTAGTGCGGGTGCGAAGGGGCCGCAGCGACTGCCCCTGATGGCGATTTCCCTGACGGCGACCTGGGTCATGTCAACCTGTGGCCTGCCATGGTAGGTGCTCTTCAACACTATGGTGCCGCGCGAGCGGACCAGACGCAGCGCCGCTTCCAGACCGCTGGCCGCTCCGCTGACCTCAACCACTATCGGGAAGGCCTGCGCCTCCACGTCATCGACGCGCAGGGCAGAAATGCCCCGGCGCTGCAGCAGGCGGGCCTGTTTTTCGTGTCGGACGACGACAGACACCTCCGCCCCAACCAGTTGCAACACCTGGGCAATGAGCAGACCCAGTTTGCCGGCGCCAATGACCAGCACCGGCGTGCCAGGCCGAATGTGTACCGCCTCGGTGACCTGCAGGGCCGCGGCGAGAGGCTCGACGAAAACGGCCGCGTCGTCGCTCACGCCCTCCGGCACGAGGTGCAGATTCCCGGTTGGCAGACGCAGATAGTCGGCAAAGGCGCCAGGATAGTCGTGGATACCCAGAGTATGGCGAGCCATACATTGGCTGGAAATGCCAAGACGGCACAGCCGGCAGTCGCCGCAACTGATGTTGATTTCGCCGGTAACCCGTCGGCCGCACCAGGAATCCGGGCCTTGCACGACCTCCCCGCAAAACTCATGGCCGGGAATGCCGCGAAAGTCGTACATGCCGCGAACCAGCTCGAGGTCGGTATTGCATATGCCCGCCCTGCGGGTGCGGATCAGGACTTCGTCGGCTGCAGGCGTTGGCAGCGGAAGGTCCTCGACCAGTTTCAGGGTGCCATCGAAGACCAGCGCGCGCATTTCAGCCACTGGCCGCCGTCGCCCCGTTGCCGCGAATGGTCAGGTCTCCCTTTTCCCAGGCGACCAGCAGGGGTACGGCCGTAAAAATCGAGGAATAGGTGCCCGAAAGCAGTCCGATAAACAGGATGAAGATGAAGTGGCGAATGGTCTCTCCGCCGAAAAGCAGAATCGCGGCCATGATGAAGAAGGCATTCAGTTGGGTTCCAAGCGAGCGGTGAATGGATTCCAGAATGCTGCGATTGACTATGGTCTCCCAGGGCTCCCCCAGATATTTCGGCACGTTCTCGCGAATGCGATCGAAGAGAACGATCGTGTCCTGAATTGAGAAACCCACGATGGTCAGCAGGGCGGTGAGAAACAGCGCATCCGCCTCCCAGCCCAGCAGCAACCCGGTCAATGACATCACACTGGCGACGATTAACACGTCATGCAACATGGCAACCACCGCGCAAAGGCCATAACGCAGGGCGCGCGGCACCTGTCGAAACGCGAGGACGATGAAGGCAATGACCACCAACGTGGCCACCAGCACCGCCACCACCGCGGCCTGCGTGACTTCGCGTCCAATCGTCGCCGACACGCTTTCCGTCCGCAACAGGTCCACGTCGAGCGGCGCAAGCCTGTCCAGCCCCGCAATGATCTCGTCGCTCACCTCCGCCTGCTGAATGGTGGACCGCAGCGACCAGCGTCTCTCGGACGCGTCGCCCAGTCGCTGCACGATGACGTGTTCGTCGCCGAATTCGGCGAAAACGTCGCGCAGGTCGGCTTCGCTCGTCTCCCCTTCCATGAATGTAATCTCGTAAATGCTGCCGCCGACGAAGTCGATGCTGAGGCGAAAGGGAGACCCGGTCGTCAGGGTCGAGAAGAGCATGATCAAGACACCGGCCCCAAGGACGGCCGCTGAAAGCAGGAAGAAGAAGCGACGCTTCTGGATGAGCGAATACATCGTTACACGCCAGGCAACCAGCGACTCTGCTGCGGCGAGTCGCGCAACAGGGCGACGAAGAGATGCAAAAAGGTGCGCGTAACCAGCACTGCCGTAAACAGGTTGAGGACCAGTCCAAGCCCCAAAGTCACGGCAAAGCCGCTGACGATACTGGCGCCGGGCGTCTGGCCGAAGAGAAAGAGAATGATGCAAATGATGATCGTCGACACATTTGAATCGCGGATTGAGGTCCAGGCGCGATCAAAGCCGGCGTTCAGCGCCTCGTCCAGGCTTTTGCCAACCCGCAATTCCTCCTTGATGCGCTCGAAGATGAGAATGTTGCCATCCACCGCCGTGCCGATACCGATCAGGAAGCCGGTGATGGCCGGCAGTGTCAGCGTAACCGGGATCAGGCGGAACAGCGCCAGATTGATAATGATGAACACCAGCAACGCGAGATCGGCGGCCAGACCGGGCAGCCGGTAATAGACCAGCATGAAAAACAGCACGGTGATCACGCCGATGATGCCGGCCCGGATGCTGAGTGACACCGACTCCTGTCCAAGGGTCGCGCCGACCTGGGCCGTGCTCTCCACGCTGAGCGGAATGGGCAAGGCGCCTGACCGCAATTGCAGGGCGAGGGTGCGCGCCTCCTCCTCGCTGAAGTCGCCGGTGATCACGCCGCCGGTGGTCAGCTCCGCCTGTATGATTGGCGCCGACAACACCACGCCATCCAGCACAATGGCCATCGGCTGCCCGATGCTGTTGGCGGTGAAGGGGCCAAACACGGCGCCACCTTCTTCATTCAACTCAAACTGGATCAGCCAGTTGCCGGCGCTCATCTGGTCGAAGCCGGCCACCGCCGCCTGCAGGCCGGCGCCGGTCATTACCGTAGTGAAGGGTTGCCTCGTCAGCGGGTTGACGAGGACATCCCGGTCAGGTTCTTCTCTCTCTTCGTCGACCGGTTCAGAAAGCGATTGCCTTCGTTGTTGTTGAATCTCAAGTTGGGCAGTCGTCAAAATCCGTTGACCGTCGAAATCCTGTGTCTGCGCGCCCAGGCCGTTGAAATCAACGAACTCAAGCAAGGCCGTCTGCTGAATGGTCCTCACAGCCTGCTCGGGATCGCTGACGCCCGGCAACTCCACCAGGATCCTGCCGCTGCCGGGCAGCACCTGAATCGTGGCCTCACTGACGCCCAGAGCATCGATGCGCCGCGCCACGTTGTTGGCCGTCTGACCCAGGTCTTCGGCGCTGTACTGTTCCGGCGGAAGGTCCGCCCTGAGCAGGACGCGCAGGCCTCCGACGAGGTCCAGGCCAAGGGGTTGATCAACCGACAGCGAAATTTCCGGCACACCGTCGCCGTTGCTGTCGATGACCAGGTCACCGCCGCCTGGCAGGCTTACCCGCAGCGCGAAGGCGGCGATCAGGACGATGATCAGCAGCCAACGAAAGTGGGGGCTCATGTGGATGACCCTGTTGCCTTCTCTGCGGACTTGCGTGACTGGCGCGCCAGCTCTTCCGGGTCGAAGGGCGCCAGCAGGGAAGAGGCGATAATGCGGACTCTTGTGCCTTCAGCCAGTTCAACCCAGGCGACTCCGCCTTGCAGGTCTGTGATGCGGCCGACCAGACCGCCGGCGGTGATGACCTCGTCACCTTCGGCCAGACTGCGCACAAATCGCTGGCGCTTCTGGAAGTCCCGTTGCCGCGGGAAAAGCACCATGGACCACCAGGCGCCCAGCCCCAGCAACAACAGGACGGCCAAAATCAGGACTTCCTGCATGCCTGCCTTCAGTTAGAATCGGACGCTGCCAGTATACCCCTGCCCGCATGGCACTTACAGGGGCGCTTGACAGCCTCCGCCTGGCCTTTCAGAATAGACTGCCAGACCGAAGCAGGACACTTGTACGTGCCGGTCACCTTCAGCAAAGGGGCGGAAATGCGTATTGAGACCAACCACAGCCTGGTAAGGCGCAACCGCCGTCTGGCCCAGTACCTGTTCTTCATCAGTATCGCAGTGCTCGTGGGCTCTTTCATTTACGTCAATTCCCAGGCGCTGGGAGGTGAACTGCCGGAACCCGGCACGTTGGAGGGCACGCTCTACCTGCTTTTGCCCGCCCTGGTGCTGCCATTTGGCGTCATCTCCTCAATGGTATCCGTGCGCATGACGAACCACTGGATTCGCCAGCCGCGCCCGGAAGAGGCCCTGCGCGACGGTCTGAAGGGGCTGAGCAATCGCAGCGTTCTTTACAATTATCTGCACATGCCCCTGCGTCACCTGCTGATTTGCCCCCAGGGCGTGTTTGCCATCACCACGCGTTTCCAGAACGGAAGTTACCAGGTGGAAGGGGAGCGCTGGAAAACACAGGAAAGCGCCTTCAGCCGTTTCACCAGCTTCTTCCGTCGCGACGGCATCGGCCATCCCGCTACAGAAGCCCGGTCACATGCCGACCGTCTTCAGGACCGGCTGCCGGAAGGCATTGAGGCGCGTCCGCTCATCGTTTTCGTCGATCCCGCCGCGAGACTGGAAGTCAGCGAATCGCCGGTCCCCGTGCTCTACGCTGACAGCAAACGGGAACCGAACATTCGTGACTATTTGCGCAAGATACCGGAGCAGGATCGGCAGCCGATGTCCGTGGCCCAGATCGAGGACTTCGAGGCGGCGACGCTCGCCGGCTAGTCATGGCCCGCGCGCAAACGCTTGCGCTCCTGGTCGTCCTGTTACTGGCAGGTTTCGCCCTGCGCCTCTTTCAACTGGACAGCTTTTCATTCCGCGGTGACGAAGCCCTGACTGTGCTCACCTGGGTCAGCCGGCCCCTGGCGGAGACGCTGCAGAGTGAGATTCCGGTCAGGGACCCGCAACCGCCGCTGGCCTTCGCCCTGTTTAACGGCTGGGCCACGCTGTTCGGCACGGGTGAGTGGATCATGCGTTTGTTGCCGGTTTTGAGCAGCCTTGCAGGGATTGCGGGCCTCTACGCCCTGGGACGTCGCATTGGCGGCCGTCGCGCCGGCCTGCTCGCCGCCGCTCTCCTGACGATTCATCCATTCCTGATTTGGCACGCCCAGGACGCCCGTCCCTACGCCATCTGGGTCACAGCCAGCACGATCGCCGCCTGGCTTGCTCTTTGTGCCA
>DAOUIB010000320.1:0-12975 GCA_034428275.1 Anaerolineae bacterium | reverse complement strand
TGTCATCGCGGCCAATGCCGGTGACAGGGGAATAGCGAAAGGTCGTGTAAAAGGGGTTCGTCCGGTCCCGGGTCGTATTCCACAGGTCGTAGAGGCGCGCAGTGGCGGCGCTGATCGGCCGGTCGGTCGGTTTGGCTTTGGATAGGCGGGCAGGGAAGCTTCCCGTGGTCTGGATTTCGTCCATTTGTCGCTCCCCGGGCGTGGGTCCCGACGGGAATCGCCCGAATGCAAGGTGCATTTGACTGCGATATTGTAGACAATCTACAAAATCCTGCAAGCGGGGCAAGCGGGGGCATGATACGGGACTATCTCATCGTGGGCGCGGGGTCGGCGGGCTGTGTACTGGCGGAGCGACTGAGCGCGGATGGTGAAAGCAGCGTGCTGTTGCTGGAGGCCGGCGGGCCGGATACAGCGCCGGACATCCGTGTGCCGGCGCGCTTTACGGACCTCTTTCACACGGAGATTGACTGGGGCTACGAGACTCTGCCGCAGCCCGGCCTGAACGGGCGCCGGGAATACATCCCGCGCGGCAAGGTCTACGGCGGCACCAGTTCGATCAACGCCATGGTCTACGCCCGCGGCCATCCTTCTGATTACGATCGCTGGGCAGAAGCGGGCAATGCTGGCTGGCGCTACGAGGAATTGCTGCCGCTCTTTCGCGACATGCAGTGCCAGCAGCGGGGCGCATCCGAACAGCATGGCGCGGACGGCCCGCTGCACGTCTCCGACCCGAGCGACCCCAACCCCCTGAGTCTGGCCTTTGTCGAGGCGGCCGGGCAGGTCGGTCAACCCCTGCGCGACGACTTCAACGCCGGCGTGCAGGAAGGTTTCGGCATCTACCAGACGACGACCAGAGACGGTCGGCGCTGGAGCGCCGCCGACGCCTTCCTGCGCCCGGCCCTGGCGCGCGCCAACCTTGAGGCCTCCCCCTGGTCGCTGGTGACGGACCTGCTCCTTGAGGGCCGGCGCTGCGTCGGTCTCCGTTTTGAGCGAGACGGCGAGACCCGTGAAGCCTTCGCGCGACGCGAAGTCATCCTCTGCGGCGGCGCCATCAACTCGCCGCAACTGCTGCTGCTCTCGGGCATCGGGCCGCCGGAGCAGCTGAAAGCCTGCGGCATTCCGCTGCGCCATGCCTTGCCTGGCGTCGGCCGTAACCTGATGGACCACGTCCAGGTGCCGGTCGCCTGGCACTGTCGCGAGCCGGTCTCGCTGGTGGCGAAGGAAGATCCGGAACAACTGGAGCTCTATCGCAGGGAGCGCCGCGGTCTCCTGAGTTCCAATCTGGGCGAGGCGGGCGGCTTTGTGCGCCTCGATCGCGCGTCGCCGGCGCCGGAATTGCAGTACCACTTCGGCCCTGGCTGGTTCATCCGTCACGGTTTCGGCGACCCGCCCGGTCATGGCTTCACGGTGTTGACGGGCCTGGTCGCCACGCAGAGCGTCGGCGCGCTGGCACTGGACCCTGAAAGGCCGCAGGGTCCGCCGCTGATCGACCTGGCCTGCCTGAGGGACGAGCGCGATCTGCAGGTGTTGCTGGCGGGCGTGCGTCTGGCGCGGGAGATCGTGGCGGCGCCCGCCTTCGATCGCTATCGCGGCGAGGAATATCTGCCAGGCGAGGCGATCGAGGACGCCGCCGGTCTGCGCCACTTCCTGCGGGAATTCGCCACCACCATTTATCACCCGGTGGGCAGTTGCAGGATGGGTCAGGATGCCCTGGCGGTGGTCGACGAGCGCCTGCGCGTGCGCGGCCTGCAGGGACTGCGGGTGGCCGATGCCTCGATCATGCCGCGCATCATCAATGCCAACACCAACGCCCCCTGCATGATGATTGGGGCGAAGGCGGCTGCGATGATTCGGCAGGACGGGGGCGGGCAATGAGCATGGTTGAGAGCGCTGCGACCCGTCGACTGCGCGAACAGTGGCGGGGTGGAGAAAGCGAGCTGGCAACGGCTTTTCGCTACCGTGAGGTCACGGGCATTGGCGAGGAGCCGGGCGTCACGCGGCGCGACCCGAGCACCGTGCTGAAGATCGGCGAGCGATACTACGTGTGGTACACGAGACGGCAGACCCAGGCGCGCAAAGGGCAAATGCCGCCGGAAGAGCAGACCTGGGATGTCCCGGCCTTTGACTGGGACCTGGCCGAGATCTGGTACGCGACCTCGGCGGATGGCTTCCACTGGGAAGAACAGGGCGTGGCGGCGCGCCGCGGCCCGCGCGACGCGCACGACGGCCGTTCGATTTTCACGCCCGACGTGCTCTACGCGGAAGGGCGCTACTGGCTCTACTACCAGGCCGTCGGTCACCCCTACGGCATCCGCACGCGCAACACGGTCTGCATGTCCTGGTCCGACTCGCCCGACGGCCCCTGGCAGCGCTGGCCGGAACCGCTGCTGCGGCCGGGCCCGCCAGGCGAATGGCTGGGCGAGGCCGACGACAACGAGGTGCTGCGCTACGGCGCCTGGGACAGCCACAAGGTACACGACCCCTTTGTTTTCCGCCGCGAGGGCCGTTACTGGCTCTATTACAAGGGGCAGCCGATGGGCTGGGGCACGCGCCATGACCGCGGCATCGGCCTCGGCGTGGCCATCGCCGGGCGGCCACAGGGGCCCTTTGTGAAATCGCCGCTGAACCCGGTCACCAACAGCGGCCACGAGACCTGCCTCTTCCCCTGGGGGGACGGCGTCGCCGCCATCTGCGGCCACGACGGGCCGGAGAAGGACAGCGTGCAGTTCGCGCCCGACGGGCTCAACTTCGAGCTGATGTCCTACGCCCTGCTGCCGCCGCCCGCGCCAGGCCCCTTCGTTCCCGACGCCTTCAACGACACGCGGGACGGCAAAGGAATTACCTGGGGACTGGCGCACGTCGCCACGGAAGAGACTAAGGGCGAGAACTCCTGGATCATTCGTTTCGACTGTGACCTGCGCCGCGGCACGCAGCGGCCCGGCTTCCGCCCGACGCACCAGGCGCTGCCCGCCAGCGTCTGGCTGTCGCCGGACCTGGCGGTCAACGAGGCCAACAGCCGGCAACGACGCTGGCACCCGCAGACGCCGGCTCCTCCGGCGCATCCCCCTGCTGACAGACGCAGCGCCGCCACGCGACGCGTTTATGCGCGCTACGGCGTCGGCAAGGACCAGATGAGCGAGTACTTTTCGGCCTTTCGTTACGCCCTGGTCCCTGGCCTGGAGCCGCAGCCCGGCGTTTCCCGCCGCGACCCCTCAAAGGTCATCCGCGTGAACGGCCGATACCATGTCTGGTATACGCGCTGCGGCAGTGACGACGAGCGGGAGCGGATTTGGCGCGCCAATTCAGAAGATGGCATCCACTGGCGGGAACAGGGTCCTGTGCAATTGACGGAGCCCGGTAGCGGCGCCGGGGACACAAGGGCGTCAGCGCCGGACATCATTGTGCAGGGCGGCGCGTTCTGGCTCTTCTACCAGACCGGCCCTGAACCGGCGACGCCGGTCGCGCCCGTCGCGATCGGCGTGGCGCGGGCGGAGACGCCGGATGGCCCGTGGCGGCGTATGGCGGCTCCGGCGCTGCAGCCGGGCGCGCCGGACGCCTGGGATGCCGGCCGTCTGCACGATCCGACGGTCCTGTTCTGGCGCGATCAGGTCTGGCTGTTCTATCGCGGCGAGCGGGGCGGCGCGGCCGGCAGCGGTGGCTGGGGCGTGGCGCGGGCGGATGACCCGCGCGGTCCTTTCCGCCGGTCGGCGCTCAACCCGGTCAGCAACAGCGGGCGGGCGCCCTTCCTGTACCCCTGGCGCGATGGCCTGGTGGCCATAACGGGGCAGGCCGGCCCGGAAGCCAACTGCGTACAGTTCGCGCCGGACGGACTGAATTTCGAGATCGTCGGCCGCGTCAGCGCGCCGCCGGTGAGCGCCGGCCCGCTATTGCACGAAGCCTGGTCCGACGCCGCCACGTCGGCCGCGGGCGGAACGGGCGTGGCGCGCGGCCTTTGCCACTGCAGCCAGGGCGAGGACGGTCCGCTGCAATACAGTCACCTCCTGCGCTTCGAATGCAACCTGCGTATGGGGCAGGACCGGCAGGACTTTTATCGCAGCTGGAACTACCGCTTTCCGCCCTCGGCCTACTTCTCGCGGGATTTCCGCCTCGGCGACGCCGGGCGCGGGGAGGCGCTGGCGCTGATGCGCGCCATCGATGAGGAGACGACCGGTCCGCCGGATTGAGCGTTACTGAATGTTGTCCGCCAGCGCGCGCAGGGCTTCCTCACGGCGGCCGCTGCGAATGGCATCGAGGATACGGCGGTGCTCGCGCCAACTGTCCATCAGGTCGGCGAATCGTGTGTAGCGCATCATCATGCGCATGACGACCGGCTGCCACAGCGCGACGATGTCGTGGTCGCCGTGGCGCAGAATCAGCGCGCGGTGAAAACGCAGGTCGTGCTCGACCAGGGCGTCGATATCGCCGCTTTCGCAGGCGCCCCGGATGTCTGCCACGATGGCTTCCCAGGCCTTGAGGTCGGCCAGGGTGATTGAGTCGAAAAGCGAGTCCAGCACAAAACATTCGATATCGCGTCGCAGGCCCGCCACCAGCGGCCGCACCGAGTCGCTGGTGTTGGGCGCCACGCGCACGCCCTTGTTGGGCTCCAGCACCAGCAGACCATCCTGCGTCAGTTGACGCAAGGCCTCACGGATGGGGCCGCGGCTGACGGCGAAGCGCTGCGAGACCTCGATCTCGCGCAAGGGGTCTCCCGGCTTCAGTTTGCCGGAAAGCACTTCCTGGCGCAGCAGGTCGGCGATCTGTTCCGGCAGCGTGCGATAGAGTTCGGCGTCGCGCATGGGCCCTGAAACGCTCACTGTTTGTAGGGGTCGGCGGCGTCGCGCAGGGCGTCGCCCACGTAGTTGAAGCTGAGCACGGTGATGATGACGAAGATGCCGGGGATGAGCAGCCATGGGCTCTGGCTCAGCGCGCGGATGTTTTGCGCGCCCTGCAGCAGCACGCCCCAGCTGACCGCCGGCGGGCGGATGCCGATTTGCAGGAAGCTCAGCGCCGTCTCCGAGATGATCATGAAAGGCACGGAGAGGCTGAGCGCGACAATCAGGAAACTGGCGAAGGAAGGCAGCAGATGTTTGACGATGATGTCGAAGTCGTTCATGTTGGAGATGCGCGCGGCCATCACGAAGTCCGCTTCGCGCAGTTCCAGCAACTTGCCACGGACGATGCGCGCCAGGTTCGGCCAGCTCAGGACGGACAGGATGATCGTGATGCCGAAGTAGATCTGGGTGGATGACCAGTTGGCGGGCAGGGCGGCGGCCAACGCGATCCACAGCGGAATGTGCGGGATGGAAATCAGAAACTCGATGACGCGCTGGATGAATACGTCAATGATACCGCCGTAGTAACCGGACACGCCTCCGATCAGGCAACCCAGCACGAAGCTGATGACCACGCCGATGAAGCCGATGGAGAGCGAGATTCTCGCCGCCTGCATGGTGCGCGAAAACATGTCGCGCCCGAATTCGTCCGTGCCGAAAAAGAAGACCACGCCCGGCTTGTCCACGTTCACCAGGTGGACGTCGGTCTCGATCAGACCCAGAATCTTCCAGGGGTCGCCGCGCGTGAAGAAGCGCAGGGGATAGCGAACCTCGCGCTCCTCGTTGTAGATACGCTGCAGCGTTTCCATGTCCAGGGTCTGCTTCATTTCGTAGACGAAGGGCGGGAAGTGGAAAACGCCGTCCTCGTCGAGGAAATAAATGGTGTGGGGCGGGGCCTTGGCGTAGCCGGAATGGCGCAACTGGTAATCGCTGGTGGAGAGGAATTCGGGGAAGAGCGCGATGAAATACAGAAGGGCGATGATGCTCATACCCACCAGCGCCAGGCGATGGCGCCGGAACTTGCGCCACATCAGTTGCCACTGGGAAGCGAGGTAATAGCTTTCGTCGCGTTCTTCCTGGCGGATGGCGGCCTGCGCGCTCATGGTCGGGTCTCCGTCTCAGGCCACGCCGCGGTCCATGCGGATGCGGGGATCGAGGACCACCAGCAGGACATCCGACACGGTGGTGCCGAAGACCGTCATGACGGTGATGAACATCAGCAGGGTGGCGGTCAGAAAGGTGTCCTGGGCGATGAGCGCCTTGAGCAGCATGGGGCCGACCGTCGGCAGGCTGAGCACGATGGCGGTGATGACGCCGCCGGAGACCAGCGCCGGAAAAAGGCTGGCCAGGCCGCTGACGATGGGGTTCAGCGCCAGGCGCACCGGATACTTGAAGAGCAGCGTCGTTTCGCCGACGCCCTTGCTGCGCGCGGTGATGACGTACTGCTTGTTGAGTTCGTCCAGCAGGGTGCCGCGCAGCACGCGGATCATGCCCGCGGTGCCGGCCGTGCCCACGACGACGACAGGGATGATGAGGTGTTTCACCAGATCCCCGACTTTGGCCAGGCTCCAGGGCTGGTCGATGTACTCAGGCGAGAACAACCCGCTGAGATTGTGGCCGAAGAAGCGGAAGGCGACGTACATCATGACCAGCGCGAGCATGAAATTGGGCACGGCCATGCCGATGAAGCCGACGAAAGAGACGACGTAGTCCCCGACCGAATACTGGTGCGTGGCGGAATAGATGCCGATCGGGATGGCGACGGCATAGGTCACCACGGCGCTGAGCAGGGCGATGGCGAAGGTCAGCACGAGACGCTCGCCGATGATGTCGCGCACCGGCTGCTGCCAGGTGTAGGAGAAACCGTAGTTGCCTTGCAGGACAGCGCTGAACCAGTTGAAATAGCGCAGGTGTATGGGCAGGTCGAGCCCGTAGCGCAGGCGCAGTCCCTCGATGATTTCCTCGCTGACGTTGCCGCCGGCGCTTTCGAGGCGCTCGATGACTGACGAGAGGTAATCCCCTGGCGGCAACTGGATGATGATGAAGGTGGCGATCGAGATCAGCCACAGCACGATGACCATGTAGATGAGGCGCTGGACGATGTAACGAAGCATGCCTGCGTTCCGCTGGTCGGGCCGGGTACCCTATTATCGCCATTCTAGACCGAAGAGACAGATTGTCAACAATAGACACTTGACAATGGTTCCCGGGCTGGCTAGGCTTTGTCTGCCTGCGCTGCCGGGGAACCCGCATGCGTCTCGTCGACATTCAGACCCGCCTGTACCGTCTGCCGCTCAGCCACCCCATGAGCGATGCCACGCACGGCAAAATGACCCACTTCGAACTGGTGACCGTCACCCTGCGCGATGACGAAGGGCGCGCCGGGCTCGGCTACAGCTACACCATTGGCGAGGGCGGGGCGGCCCTGCGGGCGCTGGTCGACCGGGCCCTGTGCCCCCTGCTGCAAGGGGCGGACCCGCGGCGCATCGAGCAGATCTGGCAACGCATGTGGTGGCAATTGCATTACATCGGCCGCGGCGGTCTGGTGTCCTTTGCGATGGCGGCGGTGGACATCGCCCTGTGGGACCTGCGCGGCATCCGCGAGGGCGAGCCGCTCTGGCGCCTGCTGGGCGGCTGCCAGGGTTGCGCCCGCGCCTACGCCGGCGGCATCGACCTGCAGCTATCGACGGATGCCCTGCTGGAGCAGACCCAGGCCAACCTGGAGGCCGGCTTCCGCGCCATCAAGATCAAGGTCGGGCGTGAGCGTTTGCGCGAGGACGTCGAACGCGTGCGCGCGGTGCGAGAACTGATCGGCCCGGACATCCCCCTGATGGTGGACGCCAACATGCGCTGGAGCGTCGGGCAGGCCATTCGCGCCGCGCGGGCCTTCCGCGAGCACGATATCTACTGGCTGGAAGAACCGACCATCCCCGACGACTATCGCGGGCACGGCCGCATCGCGCGGGAGGGCGGCGCGCCCCTGGCGGCGGGCGAGAATTTTCGCACGGTCTATGAGTTCCGCCATCTGATGGCCGAAGGGGCCGTGGATTTTCCGGAACCGGACGTCTCCAACATCGGTGGCATCACGCCCTGGATGCAGGTCGCGCGCCTGGCCCAGGCGCACAATTTGCCGGTCACCTCGCACGGCGTGCACGAGTTGCACCTGCATTTGCTGGCCGCCGTGCCCAACCCCTCGCTGATGGAAGTGCACAGTTTCGGACTGGAGCGCTACATGCACGACCCGCCCGTCCTGCGGGAGGGAATCATGCAGGCCGGGGAAGCGCCCGGCCACGGCGTCTGCCTTGACATGGACGCCATCGCTGAATTCGAGCAAGACTGTCGATGAATTTCTCTTGTCTTCCACGACCTGTTCAGGTCTTCACCTTGCGGGAAACCGCAACCCTTACGTCGATCGTATCCGTTTATTGGAGGAATCTGTCATGAGCTTGCGTTACGTCGTTTTCGCCCTTGCAAGCGTCCTGTTGCTGTCAACGGTCGTGGTCGCCCAGGATGCCCTGGTCTACCCCTTCCAGTACGGCAGCCTGGACGAATACACGGCCCTGACCGGCAACAGCATCGACAGCTACGGTGAGGCGCCGCAACTGGCCGACATGGTCGCCGCCGGCGAATTGCCCGCCGTGGCGGAGCGTTTGCCCTCGCAACCGGTGGTCGTGCAGCCGCTGGAGAGCGTAGGGCAGTACGGTGGCGAGCTGGTCGGCCCCTCGGCGGTGGCGACCTGCTGCGGCTGGGACGTGCTGGAAATGCGCCTGCAGAAGCTTTTCACCATCGATACCGACCTGCAGAGCATCATCCCCAACATCGCCCTCGGCTACGAGGCCAACGAGGACTCGACCGTTTACACCATCTCCCTGCGCGAGGGTCATCGCTGGTCGGACGGCGAGCCCTTCACCAGCGAGGACTTCCGATTCTGGTTTGAGGACATTCTCGGCAACACCGAGTTGACGCCCTCGCCGGGCGGCGTCTGGGCGCCGGGTGGCGAACTGGCGCAGTTTGAGGTGCTGGACGAGACCACGATTCGCTACACCTTCGGCCGCTCTCACCCAGGCTTCATCGTGACTCTGGCCAGCGAAGTCGGACATCGTGGCTTCCGGCCCGCCCACTACTTCAAACCCATGCACGTCGACTACAACGAAAACGCCGACGAACTCGCGGCCGGGAACGGCTTCGCCGACTGGAAGGAAATGATCCGGGCGCGGCTGAACCCCTACAACTTCACCTGGAACCTGGGTTCGGAGACCGACCCCTCGGCGCCGACGCTGAACACCTTCCGCTTCGTCAGCGAGGACAACCTGGGCAACAAGTTCTACGAGCGCAACCCCTACTTCTTCAAGGTCGACGTGGCCGGCAACCAGTTGCCCTACACCGATACCCTGCGCCGCGTCCTGGTCGAAAACCTGGAGGTGCAGGACCTGAAGGGCATCGCCGGCGAGTACAGTCACTATGGCTGGGGCCAGCTGGCCAGCTACCCGACCTACAGGGAAAACGAAGAGGCCGGCGGCTATCGCACGGCGCTGGTGACCTACAGCCGCGGCAACGAATACGTCTTCATGTTCAACTTCACGCATGAAGATGAGGGCCTGCGCGAGATCTACGCCGACGTGCGCTTCCGCCAGGCGATGTCCGTGGCCATCAACCGCGCTGAAATCAACGACCTGGTCTACTTCGGCCTGGCGACGCCTTCGCAGGCCGCGCCCACGCCCGATTCGGCCTTCTACGAAGACTGGATGACCGACTACTACGCCCAGTACGACCCCGACCTGGCCAACCAGTTGCTCGACGAGATGGGCCTTGACCAGCGCGACGCGGAAGGCTTCCGCCTGCGTCCCAATGGCGACCCGCTCTTCATCAACCTGCAGGTCTCGGTGCCGGAAGAAGCCTGGTCGCGCATCGCCGAACTGACCGCCGACTACTGGAACGCGGTCGGCGTGAAGACCAACTTCAAACTGATCGACAGCGGTCTGTACACCGAATTGCGTAACGGCAACCAGGTGGACGTCGCCGCCTGGGGCCACGACATCGTCGACATCGGCGAGGTCGCGACCGGTTTGACCAACCTGCGGCCGCGCTGGGGCGCGCGCGCTTCCGGCCGTCTGTGGCAGGACTGGTTCAACAGCGACGGCGAGAGCGGCATGGAGCCGCCGGAGGACATCAAGGCGCTCTGGGATCTGGGCGAACGCTATCTGCAGGCGCCCTACGGCTCCGAGTTGTACTACGAACTCGGCAACGAGTTCTACGACACGCACTTCGAGGCGCTTTACATGATCGGCACCATTCAGCGGCCGCCGCAGCCCCTGCTCTTCAAGACCAACCTGCGCAACACGCCGCCTTCGGATACCGAAGGCCTGTGGAGCTGGAGCTACCGTCAGTGGGTGATGTTCATGCCGGAGCAGTGGTACTTCGAGTAAGCCGGACTCCGCTTTCACCTGAAACGCGGGAGGCGTGGCTATCAGTCACGCCTCCCTTTTGTTTTACGCCTGCCGCCTGGCCATGCGGTGATTGCCCTGCAGGCCCCAAACTGACATACTCGCCCTGATCCGCGGACATTTACACGTGAAGGCAGCGGGAGTTGCGCATGATAGTCATCGACGCCATCGCCCACATAATGAAGCTCGAAGGGGTGGAGTTTCTGGCGACCTTCCCCACGACGCCCGTCATTGAGTCGCTTGCCGGCGTCGGCATCCGCCCGGTGGTGTGCCGCCAGGAGCGGGTGGGGGTCGGCATGGCCGACGGCTTCGCGCGCATGACCAACGGCGACCCGGTCGGCGCCTTCGCCATGCAATTCGGCCCCGGCGCAGAAAACGCCTTCGCCGGCGTCGCGACCGCCTTCTCCGATTCCGTGCCGCTGCTGGTATTGCCCCTGGGGCACCGCCGCGACAGGGCGCAGGTCTACCCGCATTTCAGTTCGGCCCGCGCCTTCGAATCGGTGCTGAAGTCGGTTGAGACGATCAACGTGGCGCATGACGTCGGGCCGGTGATGCGCCGCGCCTTCAATGCGATGAAGCAGGGCAGGGCGGGGCCGGCCATGGTCGAGATCCCGGAGGACGTGGCCCTCGAGGAGGTGGATGAGGCCGCCCTGGACTACAGGCCGGTGAAGGCCACCCGCACGGCCGGCGACCCGCAGGATATCGAGAAGGCCGCGCGCGCGCTGGTGGAGGCCAGGCGTCCCGTCATTCTCGCCGGCCAGGGCGTGCTCTACGCCGCAGCCAGCGACGATCTGGTCGAACTGGCTGAGTCGCTGCAACTGCCAGTCATGACCACCATGGAGGGCAAGAGCGGCTTTCCGGAAGACCACCCGCTGTCGCTGGGGGCGGGCGGCGGCGGCGTCATGACCGGGCCGGTGCACCATTTCCTGCACGAGGCGGACGTCATCCTCGCCATCGGTTGCAGCCTGACCGCCCATTTCATGCACGTCACCCTGCCGCAGGGTGTGACGATCATCCACGCCACCAACGACGAGCGCGATCTCAACAAGCATCATCCGACGGACCATCCGATACTCGGCGACGCGAAACTCGTGTTGCGCCAGTTCATCGAGGCCGTCCAGGACCTGGGCGCGAAGCCGGTAGACGATGGCGCCACGGCCGCCCTCATAGCGCGCAAGAGGGAGGACTGGCTCCGCGAGTGGATGCCCAAACTCAGGTCTGCGGAAAAGCCGATCACGCCTTACCGGGCGATTTGGGAATTGATCCAGCTGGTCGATCCCGCCGAAACGATCGTCACCCACGATTCCGGCAGCCCGCGCAACCAGATGCTGCCTTTTTACCGCGCCACCACGCCGCGCGGCTACATGGGCTGGGGCAAGTCCCACGCGCTGGGGACGGGGCTGGGTCTGATCATGGGGGCCAAACTGGCGCAGCCGGACAAGTTCTGCGTCAATTTCATGGGTGACGCGGCCTTCGGCATGACCGGGCTGGACTTTGAGACGGCGGTGCGCTGTGACATTCCCGTCCTGACGGTGGTCTTCAACAATTCCACCATGGCGATCGAGACGCCCGCCCGCGTCCTGTCCCACAAGCTGTATCGCACGCGGGACCTCGGCGGCGACTATGCCGACATGGCGCGCGCCATGGGCGGCTACGCCGAGCGGGTCGAAGACCCTGAATACCTGGGGGCAGCCTTCCGGCGGGCCAAGGAGGCGACGGAAGGGGGCCGGGCCGCCCTGCTGGAAATCATCACCAGTGAGGAGATCAGTTTTTCGAACTTCCGCAATGTCTCGTCGCATTGAAGGAAGGCGGTGAGGCATCCGCCTGACGTGCGTGGCCCCTGCGAACCAGGGTACCTGAAGGGAGTACAGATCTGTGAAACCAAGAGTGTGGATAGGGGTCAAGTCCCCGCCCGCCGAAATCGCGGGGCCACTTTCTGGACTTGCCGAGGTCGTAACCGGCGGAGACCAGGGTAATCTGCCCGGTTCAACGGTCGCCGTCTGTGGCGGCGCAAATGCGGCTGACGGCGCTTTCATGGACCGGGTCGGCCCACAATTGCAACTGCTGGCCATGCCGGGTATTGGCCTGAATCACATAGACCTTGCTGCGGCGAGCAAACGTGGGATTCTGGTCTGCAACAATCCGGACGCCCCCACGGAATCAACGGCGGAACATACGGTTGCCCTGCTGCTGGCTGTGGCCAAGCGGGTCATGGTGGGTGACATGCAACTGCGCGGAGCCGATATTCCGCGTGCCCGGATGACCGGGACCGAAGTGCTTGGGAGGACTCTTGGCGTCCTCGGATACGGGCGAATTGGCCGCCGTGTGGCTGAAATCTGTGCCCTGGGTCTCGGGATGACCGTGCTGGTTTACGATCCCTTCATTAACCCGGGCCAGCCCATAGCGCCGGGGATCAGCTTCACCGGGGATATGGACGCCATCTTCGCACGAGGCGACTTCGTGACGCTGCACACCCCTCTGACGGCCGAAACGCGCCACCTGGTGGGCGAGCGACAGCTGCGCCTGATGAAGCGCGGCAGTTACCTGATCAACGCCAGCCGGGGCCCGGTACTGGATGAAGCGGCCCTGATCCGGGTGTTGCAGGATGGTCACCTGGCCGGCGCCGGCCTCGACGTCTTCGATCCGGAGCCGCCCGAGCCGGACAACCCATTGCTGAAGATGTCGAACGTCGTCGTGAC
>DAOUIB010000319.1:0-2014 GCA_034428275.1 Anaerolineae bacterium | reverse complement strand
CCTCCCCCTTGATTCAAAGAGCGACCGGGAATCCGGCACCCGCCTGTGTCCTGCCACTTCCCGGCGAGCGATGACCACTCGAAAGAGTTCACCCCGGCGGGATGGTTGACTCGCTTGTCGGGAAGGCAGAGAGCCCTCTATCGTCCAGGAGGCGCGGGTCGTCTTTTGCACGCAGACTGCCGGGGTCCTGACTTGAAGGCGGTTGGTGCCAGCCGACGCGCCAGGATTGCCGCGTTTCGCCACGCGCATTATGATTGAATCGCCGGCCAGCGGAGACGGGCATGCAGGAAGACAGGGATCGGCTGATGGCGCAGTACGACGTTCTGCGCCGCCGTCAGAGCGCGGTGGTTTCTTCCCTGCTGGAGTTCCTGCCGAGACTGGACGGGCTTCCTGCGACGGTCATCGAACAGTTGCGCGACGCCCTGTTGCACGCGGACCATCCCTTTTTGATCGTGTTGCTGGGCCCTTTCGGCGCGGGCAAGTCCAGCATTATCAACGCCTTGACGGGCCGCAAGGACCTGATGCCCGTGGGCGTCACGCCCACGACTGACCACATCAGTATTCTGCGCTACGGTGAACAGGAAGAAACGCTTGAAAGCGATGCCGGCGTGACGTCCGTATTTTACCCGGCTCCACTTCTGCAAAAGGTGAGTTTGGTCGACACGCCCGGCCTGGAGTCGGTGTTTCGCGGCCATGAGGATATCACGCGCAATTTTCTGCACCGCGCCGACATTGTTTTTCTGGTGATGCTGGCCACCCAGGCGTTGACGGCGCAGAATTTGAAGTATCTGCAGCAACTGAAACGCCATGGCACGCGGTTCACCGTGCTGGTCAACCAGATCGACCTGCTCTCAGAGGACGAACTGCGCACTGTCCTGGAGTTTGTGCGCGAGGAGTGCCGGGTCGAAATGGAAAGCGAGCCGGAAATCTGGACCTTGTCGGCCCGGGCGGGCCTGGAGGCCTGGCGCGCCGCCGAGCTGGACGAGCAGGCCTGGCGCGCCAGCGGCATGCAACGCATCGTCGATTATGTGGACGCTCAGCTTGGCGACGAGGAAATCCTGCGCCAAAAGTTGCGCACGTCGCTACAAATCACCCGCAACGCATTGCGCGCGGCGGAAGAGACCCTGAAGAGCAATCAGGCAGCGACCCTGCGCTGCGAAAACATTGCGGACAACATTGAAGAGCAATTGCTGGCGCAACGCCGGGACCAGGAGGCGGCCATCGAGCGCATTGTCGTTGACGTCGACGAACGCATGGTGGACGCCGGCGCCAGGGTCCACGCTGCCCTGCGACAGTTGTATGCAGCGGGACGCGCGCCGGATCTCTTGCGCCGCGGCTTTCTGGAATTGATCGGATTGGGCGGACTGACCCGCCGCGCCGGTCGAACTTTTGTCGAGCGAGAATTCGCCGACCGCGCTTTGCTCTCCCCGCTGGGAGAATTGACGGCAATCAGCGACCGCGCCGGCCCGCGTCTGGAAGGGCAGGACATCCAGGACCTCGATGACCTTGTGGGCTATGCCCGTCGCGAACTGGAAGCACTGCCCCCTGGCATTCAGCAGAAGATGATCGGCGATTTGACCCTGCCACAGAATTACGATCGGCGGGTGCTGGATGATCTGCCCGCCAGGCTTGATGCCCTCCTGCGCGAGGCGAAATGGCCGGAAGTAGAAGTCCTGGACCGCCACCTGCGCAATACGGGTCTCTACCTCGTGGTCTTTGAAGTCCTGCTACTGGTGATTGCCTTTTTCCTCTTCCAGGTGCTCAACGCCGAGCCTGAAATTCTGGCCCTGCTGCTGCTTGCGCCGGTCATCGCCCTGGGCATTCTGCTATTCCTTCCGCTTCGCGGCCAGGCCGTCGCGGCGGCCCAGGACGCCAGACTGCTGACCCTGCGCGAGCACTACAAGGACCAGCTCCGCGAGGTGACGCGTCAGCAACTGGAGCGGAGCATGCAATTTCGGCGGGACGCCGTGGCGCCACTGTTGCGCCTGGTCGGCGCCCAGACTCAATTGCACCA
>DAOUIB010000318.1:0-1990 GCA_034428275.1 Anaerolineae bacterium | reverse complement strand
GCGTTTTTCGCCGGCGAAGATGGGTTGGTGGGCGCCGGTGTCATCGTCGAGGTCGTCGGTGTTCCACAGGCGCAACTGTCGCACGCTGGGATTGAGCCGGATTTTGTACATGTAACGCATGCGATCGGTCTGGTTCTGTCGGCCGCAGTGCCAGATTCCGTGATGCAGGACCAGGATGCTGCCCGCTTCACAGACCATGGGGATCTGCCCCAGGAAGTTCTGGTAACGGGCGATCTCCATCTCGTTGATGCGGCGGAAGTGGCTGCCCGGCAGCAGCAGGGTGCCGCCCATTTCCAGGGGCACGTCGTGCGGGAAATACATCAGCTGCACGTCGAAGTGCAGGCGCGTGTCGATGATCGAATCGCCATGCATGCCCTGGGCCTTGCCCTCGTTGGGCAGGCGTTTGTGGACGGCGTGATGATCGAAGAGCGGGTCCGGGCCGACGAGGCTTTCGAGGATGCCCCAAACCTGGGGCAGGCGCAGCATGGCCCCGATGGGCGAGGGCTCCGGATAGCACTCGGCGAAGGGCGTGCCGGCCGGGTAACTGCTGATGCCGCCGGCCTCAAAAGCGTCCATCACGGCCCTGTTAATCTCGTCCGGCACGATGCCGTCGAAGCGCAGGAAACCGCGCGCCACGAACTCCGCCATCTGGCGCGAGTCAAGCAGATGTTGTTTGTCACTCATGAGTCGATGGTCTCCAGCTTCTCGAAGATGTATTCGTTTTTCTTGAAGGAAGTGCTGTATTCCATGCCAGGGTAGGGCGGGATCAGTTGTGGAAACTGAATCACGCGCCAGCCATCCAGCAGGGCGTCCATGCCCGTGGCATAGGGCCGCTGGTCGCTGTCGCCCGTGGTGTGATGTTCGCGCCCCGTGCCGTCGTACATCGTCCAGCCCTTGACGTCGCTGTCGAGGGCCGAGGTGTTCAGGTAAAGAATCAGCAACTTTTGTCGCTGCTGCTTCCCGGATGCCATGTCGCCTCCTGTCTGCTGAAATCCATTGACCGGCCTGCGCCTCAGGCCCAGGCGTCGGGTGTGCCGGGCAGGGGCGCTTCGGCGTCCACGAGGCCGCATTCTACCAATTCCTGCCAAAATGCAGGCGGGATATCGGATTCGAGCGCACGCAGGTTGTCGGCGACGTGCGGGATACGGTCGGCGCCAGGAATCAGGGTGGTATAGGCGGGATGCGCCCACACGAACTGGATGGCCGCGGCGTTCAGCGGCACCTGGTGGCTCTTGCAGACCCTTTCGAGTTCGCGTGCCTTCGCGCGAATGCGGGGCGGCGCCAGTTCATAGTTGTAACTGGCGACTTCGCTGTCGCCAGTCGCCAGGATGCCGCTGTTGAAGATGCCGCCGGCGAACACGCCGATGCCGCGCTCCCGCCACTCCTGCAGGGCCCCCAGAGCCGTCTGTTCCAGCAGCGTATAACGGCCGGCCAGCAGGAAGCAGTCAAAATTGCCGGCGCGGGAGAAATCGAGCTCCATTTCCCACTCGTTCATGCCGGCGCCGATGGCGCTGACAACGCCCTGACTGCGCAATTCGTCCAGCGCAGGGTAGCCCTGGTACAGGGCCTCCTCATACTTGTCCTCGACGTCCGGGTCATGAATGTGGAGGATGTCGACGCGGTCGATCTTCAGGGCATTCAGACTGTTTTCGAGGCTGCGCAGGACGCCATCGCGGCTGTAGTCGAAGATGAAGCCGCCCCGGCCATCCGGCAGGCGACCGATCTTGGTGGCCAGGATATAGCTGTCGCGCGGGACGCCCTGCAGGGCCTCGCCCAGGTATTCCTCCGTCTTGTAGAGGGGGGCCGTATCCAGGTAGTCGATGCCCAGTTCGAGCGCACTGTGCACAATGCCGATGGCCTCTTCGCGGCCCTTCTTGCCGATGTGCGCGCAGCCCAGGGCGATGCGCGGCACTTCCAGTCCGGTCTGCGCCAGGGACTGGCGCGGAAACTCCGTCATTTGGGCTCCTGCTCCAGCGATTTGCCTGCAACC
>DAOUIB010000317.1:0-2671 GCA_034428275.1 Anaerolineae bacterium | reverse complement strand
ACCTCCAGCAGTTCGTCGTGCGTGTAGGGCCGCCAGCTGCCGTCCGCGTAACGCTGCATGAGTTCCGCGCTCTCGATCAGCGAACAGGGATAGATCTTGAGTTCGTCCGGGCGGAAGTCCACGTCGTCGAAAAGGCGCGTAAAATCGACGACGTCCTCGTCTGGCGTTGAGCCGTAAAGGTTGGGCATCCAGTGCGCGTGGATCTTGAAGCCCGCCCGTCGCAGCAGACGCAGGGCGCGGCGCGTGGCGGCCACGTCATGGCCGCGGCGGTTGGCCGCCAGCACATTGTCGTTCAGGCTCTGGATGCCGATCTGCACCTTGGTGCAGCCCAGACGCCGCACGCGCAGCACCTCCTCCTCGCTGATGTGGTCGGGCCGCGTCTCGATCACCAGGCCGACGCAGCGGCAGGGCGCCGTCTCGTTCTCCCTGTGCGCCGCTTCAAGTTCTTCCCAGGTCGCGTACTCGCTGAGGGGCGAGCGCTGCAACTCGCCGCGCCAGACTTCCCCCACCACCTGGTTGTAGTTGCGCTGCATGACCCGTCCGTCCACCTGCGCGCCTACGCGGGGCGCCTCCGGGTGCAGCGCCGACTCCGCCGCCAGCGCTTCCAGCACCTCCGCGCGCCCGTCCACCCCGCGGCCGTAGTCGTGCAGGGCGTCGAAGGCCCGTTTGATGAACCAGACCTGGTAGTGCTCCGGGTAGAAGGACCAGGTGCCGCCGAGGATGATGAGCTCGATCTTGTCGGTGGGGTGGCCGGTGTGCCAGTAGGTCTGCAGGCGCGTCCAGGTCTGCAGGTAGGGGTCGAAGGCGTTTTGCTCGGCGCGCTGCGCGCCCGGTTCGTCGGCCAGGTAGCTTTTGGGCATGCGCACGTCCGCCGGGCAGAAGATGCACTCGCCCGGGCAGGGATGCGGCCGCGTCAGGATGCTGACCGGCGTCACGCCCGAGGCGCTGCGCTGCGGCTTGCGGCGCAGACGCAACAGCACGTCCCCGCGCTCCCCGCAGGTCGGCAGACCCCCCGTCCCGGCCAGTTCGCGCCAGGCCTGGATCAGGTCGCTGCGGCTGTAGAGGCCGCCACCCGGTTTGGGATAACGGCGTTGCAGGCGGTTGAGCCGCTTCGGCGAGAGCTTTTCCGCCGCGACGATTTCATGCAGCAGCGGCAGCAACTGCGCGCGTTGCCTCTCGTCCAGTTCGAGGGTCTGCGGCGGTCGGCGGCTCATTCGTCGGGGGACATCATGCTGCCGACGGAAGGCGGGACGTCCGCGCCCGCGTCCTTGTCGTCGCGCCCGAAGCTGACCTCCAGCTGCAACCCGCCGGTCAGGTTGAGCGCGATGTTGTAGATCCAGGCCATCATCAATCCCGAGAGTCCGCCACCCACCGCACCACCGAGCAGGAACAGCAGCAGCAGCAGCAAACGCTCAAGAACGCAGCGGAGTTCGATGGCGGCAAACAGCGCCAGCACAAAATAGACCACGCCAACGACCAGCCCGACGACCGCGCCGAATTTCAGCGCCGACTTTGGCCCGATGCGTTTGACGGTGACGGTTTCGTTGTTCATCCGGCTTCCTGAGCGGCTCTCCCCTGCGACAAGCCAATGCTCTCGCATTCTACCATCAGGCCTCCCCCGCGCCGCGCCAGGCGATTGAAGAGCAGCAGCGCCAGCGGCCACCGGAGGATGGACAACAGAAAAGCGGGCGTCGCCCCCCGGACCATGGCCTCTATCAGCAGAAACAAGAGCAAGAATTGCACGATGCGGAAGGAAATGCCGCCCGCCCGCGACACATGAAGCCCACTCAGTTGCGCCGTAAAGGTCGCGCAGTTGCCGCGCCTCTCTTGCCGCACGGCCCGCAGGCGCAATGCATATTGGCCGTCCTGTCCGGCAAAGTTGTTGTACAGCGTCGCGCCTAGCCACAGCAGCGCGCCACCTGCCAGACCTGACGCAAAAGACATGAACGCCAAAACCAGAAACGCAAACGCCAGGTCATTACCACCATACAGGAAAAACGCGACCAGTATTTGAAACTCCCAGGAGTCCGCAAGCAGACGTGACACCAGGTTCAGTTCCAGCAGCAGAGGCGTAGAACGAAGCCACGCTACACTGGAATCAACAGGTATCGATGAAAGCAGGAATGGAAACGCCGCCAGAAAGCCGGACAGCAGCAGGCCGACCGCCAGGGCGCGCGCCGGCCCGATGCGCAGCAGCCGCAACGAACTGCCGACGGGTCGCAAGGTTATGGCCAGGCCGGCGCTGTGCCGCACTAGCCAATTGTAAACCAGCAAGGGGAACAACGCTCCCGCGAGCACATGCAGCAGGTTGAGCACGGACACTGTCAGCATGAAAGTGGCCGATGGTGCCAGACCAGCCTCCTGGAAATGTGGCGAATCTGTGCTGACCAAATAAAAGGTGGGGAATTCATTCGCCATTTCCACCAGCAGAAGGGGGATTTCCGCCAGCAGCAGCGCCGGAAACGCCGTGCGCAGAAAGGAGCGTATGTCAATGCGGCGGATGATCAGCATGGCTCACTCGCCTCAGCCCGCCGCCGCCGGTTCCGGCAAGTCGCCCCCGACCTCCAGCTGCAGGCCGCCGAAGCGCCGCGCCAGGCGATTGAAGAGCAGCAGCGCCAACGGCCACCTGAGGATGGACAACAGCATGACCGGCGACGCTTCCCGTTCCAGG
>DAOUIB010000316.1:0-1594 GCA_034428275.1 Anaerolineae bacterium | reverse complement strand
ACGTCGTCGCCGACTTCCGCCTGCGCCATGGCGGCGCGCATCTCGTCGGTGGGCCAGGTCACGGTGTCACTGCGCAGGTCGATCGTGTCCATCGGCTTCCTGTATCGTCTTGTGGCGGCGCTTCAGGCGGGTACAATCATAGCAGAGGAGTTTGGTGCATGGCCACAGTTACCCTGCGCAAGGTCAGCAAGATTTTCAGCCGGAAGGTGGAAGGCGTTCGCCGCGACGTGCGGGCTGTTGACGGCGTGTCCCTGAAACTGGAAGACGGTGAAGTGCTGGGCGTGCTGGGCCCGTCCGGCTGCGGCAAGTCCACCTTTCTGCGCTTGATCGCCGGGCTGGAAACGCCGGATTCCGGCGAGGTCTTTTATGACGGCCGGGCGCTGAACGAAATCGAAATGAAAGACCGCGGCATCGGCATGGTGTTCCAGAACGGCGCCCTCATGCCTCACTGGGAAGGCCGGCGCAGCGTGGGCCTCTTTCTCAATATCCGCAAGCGGGACGAGGAACTGCCGGAACGCGTGAAGGAAGTGGCGAAGATCACGGGAATCGGCCTGGACGCACTGCTTGAGAAGCGGCCGAAGCATCTTTCCGGCGGCGAAGTACAGCGAGTCGGGATAGCGCGCGCCCTGGCCCGCGACCCGCGTTTGTTCCTTTTTGACGAGCCTTTCGCCAACCTGGATGCAAAGATTCGGGCCCAGGCGCGCGTGGAGTTAAAGCGACTTTTGAACGCCTTCCCGGTGACCTCGGTCTACGTCACCCACGACCAGATTGAGGCCATCGCGCTGGCGCAACGAATCGCCGTCATGCGTGACGGTCGCCTTGAGCAGATCGGCAGCTACCGCGAACTCTACGAGAGCCCCGCCAACCTGTTCGTCGCCGGTTTCATCGGCACTCCCCTGATGAACGAATTTCGCGGCCGTGCTTCGGAAGGAAGTTGGCGCGGACGCAGCTTTGGCGGCTTGCCCATCCGCAGGGACCTGGAGGACGGCGCCCTGATCACCATGGGCATTCGGCCGGACCGCATGCGCCTGGTTGCGGAAGGGGGCGTGCCGGCGGTCGTCGAGCGCGTGACGCCATTTTTCGCCGAACGCTACCAGCTACTCGATTTGCAGCAGGGGCGGGAACGCTGGCGCGTCTCCGTGCCGGCTGACATGCAGGTCCTGGCGGGCAACACCGTACGCTGTGAACCGGACCCTGCAGGCATACTCTATTTCGACACCCTCAACGGCCGGCGGGTCGGCTAGTCGAAACGCAGAAGCCCTTCCAGTTGACGCAGCAGGGAGGGGCCGACGCCGGTCACCGCATCAAGGTCAGCCAGTGTTGAGAAGCTCCCCTGGGCCTCGCGCCAGGCGATGATGCGCTGCGCCAGCACGGGCCCAACGCCGGGCAACCCTTGCAGCTCTTCCGCGCTTGCCCGGTTGATGTCGATGCGCGGGTCCCCGGTGGCCAGCCTGGGCGGGGAGGTGCCGCGCCGGGCCACGTGGACCTGCATGCCGTCCCGCAGTTCCCCGGCCAGGTTGACGCGATCCAGATCGGCGCTTGCCAGCGGGCCGCCGGCCGACGCGATGGCGTCCTGCACCCGGCTGCCGGCGGG
>DAOUIB010000315.1:0-1680 GCA_034428275.1 Anaerolineae bacterium | reverse complement strand
TGCCCAGAATGCCGATGGAAGTTGACCCGACGGTTGGCCACTCCTGACCGCTGGGGATGACGATGCCGTCCTTCGGCGATTTCAGTTCGGCCACCAGTTCGCCGTAAACGTCGCCGGCCTTCAATTCATCGCGGAAGGCGCGCTTGCGGATGAAGAGGCCGTCGGCGTTGGGCTTCCAGATGACCACGCCCGCGTTGTAGATCGTGCACAGGTCGCCATCGGTCTCGAACTCGCCCTCAATGATGCGCATGCACTTCAACAGGTTCCAGATGCCGCGTTCGGCGTCGCGCACGTTGTCCATGCCGTTCTTGTGCCAGCCGGTGCCGCCGCCGAATTCCAGGGTGATCTGCACCACGCCCTGGTCCTCGACGGAACGCTTGGTCTCGGTGCCGCCGAAGGTGCCGCGCGGGAAGTAGGCCGCCTGGTCGAGGCCAAAGGCCACCACAATCTTGCGCCGCCGCATCTGGACTTCCGTCAGGTTTTTCGGCGTGTCCTCTTCCATGAAAAGCACGTAGCGCTCGTAGGCCGTGCGCGCGCCGGCGTGGAAGTCGACCATCACGTTGGCCTGACTGATGACTTCCTGGAAGTAAATGTGGGCGATCTGGTCGCAGGCGCTGCCGTTGGGGTCGCCCGGGATCTGGCGCGTGATGTCCTTGCCGTCGATGCGCGAGCCGCGTTCGCCCAGTTCGAAGCCGGCGCGGTTGGCCACGGGCACGGCGATGACGTTGCCGGACATGGTTTCCGGGTCGATCTTCTCAAGAAAATTAAGAATGGCAATGGACCCGATGATTTCCGCGCCATGCATGGCGCCCTGCACCAGCAGCGTCGGCCCCGGCGACGCCCCCGCCACCAGATGCACCGGAATATCCGGCGCCATCCCGGCGCGCGTCAGCATCGTCTCCAGATAGCCGAAGGCCCGCTCGCCCGGTCTTGCCGTGATGTTGCCAACTTTCAACATGTCTCGCCTCCCTGCCTGAATCCGGCGCAAGTGGGGCGCCGTCTGCCCATGTTACCCTATGGAACCGGAGCCAGATACCTCAGAAACCAGTCCCGAATGCGGTGCAGGCGCTCAATGCGGTTGCCCGGTCGCCCACTCGTGGAAAGTCCGTGGTTTTCCCCTTCAAAGATGACCATTTCGACCGGGCGGCGGCGCCAGCGCAGGGCGCCGTAGAGCTGCTCGGCCTGTTCCAGACTGGTGCGATGGTCCTCGTCGCTGTGGATGATCAGCAGCGGCGTATGGCAATCGTCCATGTAGGCGATCGGCGACTGGCGCCAGTCGTACTCCGGCGTCGTCCAGCGCTCCGGCCCGATGTCGGAGGTGCCGAAGTGACTGAGATTGTTGGTGATCGAGCGCTGGGCGACGGCCGCGGCGAAACGCTGCGTGTGGCCCACGATCCAGTTGGTCATGAAGCCGCCACAGCTGCCGCCGGTCACGCCCATGCGCTCGCCGTCGATCCAGGGATGGCGTTGCAGCAGGTCGTCCACGCCCAGCATGGTCTCGCGGTAGTCGGCGCCGCCCTGGTCGCCCTGGCTGGCCCAGGTCCACTCCTGGCCGTAGCCGGCGGTCGTGCCGCGCTGGTTGAAATAGGCCACGGCGAAGCCCGAGTTGGCGTAGATCTGGTGCTCGTGGTTGAAGTCCCAGCAGAACATCGAGCAGTGCACGTAGAGCACCAGGGGATA
>DAOUIB010000314.1:0-3046 GCA_034428275.1 Anaerolineae bacterium | reverse complement strand
GTGTCGAGCGCTTGCCTCCATGCAGCAGGTACACTACAATTGTGCCGGTCTTGCACACAGGGCGGGAGGACGCCATGGCAGCCGGAAACGTTGGCGAAGAGGTTCGACGCGCCTGGCAACAGCAACGGGATGGCAACAGCGTCGCAGCGATGGACGCATTTGAAACCATCGTGCAGGCACACCCGGGAGACATCGATGCCCGCTACGGGCTGGGCATGTCGCAAAAGGCTGCCGGCCACAGGGACCGGGCCATACAGAGTTTTCGCGATGCCCTGGCGCTGGTTGAAAGCGGACAACAGGCGCAGGACGAGCAAAAAGAGGGTAGTAGCGACGACACCATCCGGACGCCCGAGGACGATCGGCTGACCATGTTGGCCCGCATGCTCAATCAGCGGATCGCCGAAACCGAAGGCGGCGGGTGAACAAACGTGAACGGCTCCTGCGCACCTTTGCCGGCGAGCCAACCGACAGAACACCGGTAGCATTCTGGCGACACTGGCCGGGCGATGATGAACGCGCGGCGGACTTTGCCCGCGTCCTGATTGACTTCCAAAAGACTTACGATCCCGATTTTCTGCGAATCTTGCCGGCCCAGACCTGGGCAGTGACTGATTACGGTGTGCAGGATGCCTGGCGCGGCGCCCTTGATGGCACCCGACACATCACCCGCCACGTCGTGGAACGCTCGCTCGACTGGACCAATCTGCGGACTCTGACGCCTCTCCGTGGCGTGGTCGGACGCCAGCTGGAGGCCCTGCGGCTGGTCCTCGAAGGACTCGATGACGAAACGCCAGTGCTTATGAGCTTGCCCTCACCCTTCACCCAGGCCGGGCAACTGACCGGTTTTCCGAGATTGTTCAGGCACATGCGTCAAAGGCCGGAACGCCTGCGCGTCGGCCTGGAGCTGCTGACCTCGGGTACGCAACGCATTGTCGACGAAATGCGACGCTACCCGCTGGCGGGCATTTGTTACGAGATGTCACTGGCCAGTCACGAATTGCTGTCGGAGGGCGAATACGAGACGGTTGCCTGGCCCTTCGATCGCGCCATCCTTGACAGCCTGCCCAGGGCCTGGTGGTTCAACATGATCAGCTTTCCCGCAAATGCGCCCATGTTTCGTCTGGCTGCAGATACGAACCTGCCCGCTGTCAACTGGGATGACCAGAGCGGCGAACCGGACCTGCTGACCGGTCGGTCCCGTCTTTACGGCGCCGCCTGCGCCGGGCTTTCAGCGCAGGAACAACTCCATGACGGGACTCCGGCGACGGTCCTGAACCGTGCGCGTGCGGCGCAGCAACTCTGCGGAAACCGGCGCTTCATTCTGGCTCCGGGGTCTCCGCTGCTGCTGACCACGCCGCTTTCGAACCTCCGTGCCATGCGACAGTCGGTTGAACCCGGCGGTCCCGCCGCCTGATGCCCGTTCGCGTCATCGCCGGCACGGCAAGAGGTCGCCGCCTGAAGATGGTCCCGGGGGAAGGCTCCCGCCCGGTCATGGACCGGGTTAAGGAAGCCTGCTTCAACAAGCTGGGGCGACGTGTGGCCGGTTCCCGCTTTCTGGACCTCTACGCCGGCACGGGCAGCGTGGCCATCGAGGCATTGAGTCGGGGCGCGGCCCTGGCGGAACTGGTCGAGCAGGACCCGCGGGCCCTGCGCGTCATACGCGAAAACCTGCAACTTGCCGGAGTACAGGAGCGTGCCCGGGTGCGGCGCGCCGACGTCCTGTCCTGGTTGCGAAACGACGCGCCGCAGCCCTACGACATCGTATACGTTGCCCCTCCCCAGTATCAGGGCCTGTGGACGCAGACGCTGCAACTGATCGACGAGCGAACAAACTGGACCCATGAAGATTCGATTGTGGTGGTACAGATCGACCCGTCAGAGCGCGAGAGTCTGGAGCTGGATCGTCTCGCTCCCTTCGACGAACGCCGTTACGGCAACACCTTGCTGTTGTACTTCCAGGTCAGCGACTAAGCCGGAGAGGCTGGCGACCGGGGCCCCTGGCCGATGCCGGCAGCGAGCAGGTTTCGCGCCAGGTCCAGCGCTTCCTCTGTTGTCCGCACGGTCCCGCTCACCTGGGCTTCACGAATGTGGTCGAGGACGTCGCCCACGAGCGGGCCCGGTGACAAATCCAGTTCACGCATCAGCCCGTGGCCATCTAGCAGTGGCGGCGGGTCGATCAGGCTGTCCATTTCCTCGAAACGGGCATGCAAAATGCGCGTCAGGCGGTCAACCTGCAGTAGCCAGTCTTCGTGACCGAGCCGACTGCCGGCCCTTCCCAGATACCCTGCCGCCGCCAGCAGACATGCATCCACGCCGGCATCTCCGGCGCCCCTCCAGAAGCGATGAAGCGACAGATTTGAGCTTGCGTCGAGCGACAGGACTTCATTTTGCCAGCGCAACATTCGCCCCAGTCTGTCGCACTCGCCGTTGGAAAGGCAGAAAGCTTTCGCGCGTTTGACCGCCTGCGTTGCATTAACGTCAGTCTGTCCCTGAGCGCTGTAGAGACCGCCAAGCACCAGCAGGGCCCGGTGCGAACGCTGGTCAGGCCACAACTTCCGCAGGTGCTGCTGCAAGGACGGGCGCCAGCGGTTCAGTTGGATAACCAGCATGCCGGTGCCGAAGGTAGTGCCGTGTCCGTCGCCCGGCCGGCCAGCGAATGCTGATACGACCTGCTGCAGTCGTTTCAGAATGGCCAGGCATTCCTGCCAGCCATCGCCATAGTCCTCGCCCGCTGCCGATGTATGACGCAACCCGGCAAGGTCCGGCAACAGCACGTCCAAAACGCCGGTGGCCGCGGCCGCACGAATGGCGGCCGTCGCCTGGGGCAGCTCAAGCAGCCGCCAGAATTCGTCCCGAATCCGCTCGGCCGAGCAGGTGGTCAATTGCTCCCGCAGCGGGCCCATCGATTTCAGCGTGTTCCTCTCAATCTGAAATCCGAACTGTGCAGCGAGGCGCAGGGCGCGCAATACGCGCAGGGGATCATTCGCCAGCGAGTCGCCATGGCATTGACGCAGGCGTCGCGCCCTAAGGTCCGCCTCTCCGTCCA
>DAOUIB010000313.1:0-7851 GCA_034428275.1 Anaerolineae bacterium | reverse complement strand
AAAGATGCTCCACAACGCGACTCCCAGGGCGACCAGGGCGGCGATGGGAGGCAGGGACAGTCCCTGACGCTGAATGTCAAGCTCGTTTGCCGAGCGTTCGGCGGCAATAACCCGGGCCAGGGTTGGCCCCAGTTCCGGCTGGTGTATCCAGGGCAGCACTGCCCAGGCAAGCAGCATGACCAGACTGATTAACAGCAGGGCGATCCGGACCGGCGTCACGCGCTGCAGGGCGGCGACTCCCGCCTCCGAAGGCCGGTTCACGCCTGCACTTCGCTCATCATGGCGGTTGCCACGTTTTCCTGCGTCGCCTCATCGCGGGCGAATTCAGCCACAAGTTGGCCCTGTCGCATGACCAGAATCCGGTCGCTCATGCCCAGGACTTCAGGCAATTCGCTGGAAATCATCAGAATCGCCATGCCCTGCTGGGCCAGTTCGCTCATGAGGCGGTGGATCTCCGCCTTGGCGCCCACGTCAATGCCGCGCGTGGGTTCGTCCATGATCAACACCCGTGGCTCGCTGGCCAGCCACTTGCTGACCACCACCTTTTGCTGGTTGCCCCCCGAAAGCTTGTTGACGACCTGTTCGGTACTGTAGGCCCGTATGTTGAGCTGGCCGATACTGCGCTGCGCAAGCTCGCGTTCGGCATCGCGGTTGACGATACTGCCCCTGGCCAGGGTCTTCAAAACGGCCAGCGAGACGTTTTCGCGGACCGTCATTTGACGAATGAGTCCCTGCGTGCCGCGGTCTTCCGGCACGTAGGCGATGCCTAAATTCATCGCATGGCCCGGATGGCGAATCTGGACCTGCCTGCCGTCCAGCAGAATCTCGCCGGACTCCGCCGGTGTGAAGCCGAAGACGGCCTGCGCCAGTTCGCTGCGTCCCGAGCCGACCAGTCCCGCCAGACCCACGATTTCGCCGGCGTGCAGCTTCAGACTGACGTCCCTCGTCAGCGGGCGCCGTGTCAGCCCGCGCAACTCCAGGACCGCCTCGCCGACGGTAGTGTCCAGTTTGGGGAAGAGGTCGTCTATGGTGCGCCCGACCATCATGCTGATCAGGTCATCCTCGCGGGTATCCTCGATGCCGCGGGTGCCGACGTACTGGCCGTCGCGCAACACGGTGACCCTGTCCGCCAACATGAAGACCTCGTCCAGGCGGTGACTGATGTAAATGACGGCGACTCCCCGGTCCCGCAGCAGACGGACCAGCCCGAACAGGCGCTGGACGTCGGCTTCGGTCAGGGCGGCGGTGGGCTCGTCCATAATCAACAGACGGGCGTTTTGCGAGAGGGCCTTGGCAATCTCTACCCGCTGGCGGTTGCCCACCGTCAGGGTCCCGACGTTACGGGTGACGTCGATGTCGTGGATGTCCAGCGAGGACAGGATTTCGACGGCCTGCTCGCGCATTTTCGGCCAGTCGATCATGCCGAAACGGGTGCGCGGTGCGTGGCCCATGAAAATGTTCTCGGCGACGCTCAATTCGGGATAGAGCAGAAGTTCCTGGTAGATGGTGGCGATGCCCACGCTCTGGGCCTCGCGGGGGTTGCCGAATTCGACCGGCTGCCCTTCCACGAACATGTCACCGGCGTCGGCGCTATACACGCCGGAAATGATCTTGATGAGGGTGGACTTGCCCGCGCCGTTTTCTCCCAGCAGGGCGTGGACTTCGCCAGGGCGTACGTCAAACTGCACGTCCACCAGGGCCCGGACGCCAGGAAATGACTTGTCGATGTGTTCCAGGCGCAGCAGTGGTTCCATTAATGAGACCGAAAGTTCAGGGGTAAATTCAAACAGGTGACGGCGGGATTTATAGTCAATCCCGCTGGTACTGTCAACCGGGGCGGCCAATGACCGCCATCATGGTCGGGCCGGCGACCCATCCGGCAGGCGCGTCTGCGTCCAGAATTCGGTCACGTCTTCGCAGGGAAAGCGCGCCGCCATGTCCTCGTCGATGTCGATGCCCAGCCCGGGAGACGCGTTCGGATACATGTATCCGCCGCGCACTTCCGGCAGGCCCGGGAAGAGTTCATAGTCCATGGCGTCCGGCTCGTACCACTCCTGGATGCCGAAGTTGGGCTCCCAGAGGTCCAGCTGCAGGTTGGCGGCATGCCCGATCGGCGAGGTGTCGCCCGGGCCGTGCCAGGCGGTGCGGATGCCATACATGTTGGCGAACAGCGCAACGTCGCGCGCCGGAGTCAGGCCGCCCATCTGGCTGACGTGCATGCGCAGGAAGTCGATCAGGCGGCCCTCAATCAGGGGCTGCCACTCCAGGGGGTTGTTGAACAGTTCCCCCATCGCCAGCGGCACTGCGCTCTGCGCGCGCAACTGCCGAAACCATTCGATGTCTTCCGGCGCCAGGGCATCCTCCAGAAAGAACAGGCGGAATGGTTCCAAGTCCTTCGCAAACTGGATGGCGTGAATCGGGTGCAGGCGTTCATGAATGTCATGCAGCAACTCGACCTCATCGCCAACCGCCTTGCGCACGTGTTCGATCATGCCCAACATGTCCCGGCTGTAGGCGCGGGGATCGTAGTAGCTGCCCGCCGGCGCGCCTTCGGGTCTGACGTTCTTTCCGCCCTTCCCGCCATAACCACCCATTTGTACGCGGATGTGGCGGTGACCTTTATCCATGTAACGCAGGACGTTTTCCGTCACTTCCTGCGGCGTCTCGCCATCGGCATGGACGTAAACATTGGCCGCTTCACGCTGCCGGCCGCCGAGCAGGTCATACACCGGCATGCCCGCCAGTTTGCCACGGATGTCCCACAGCGCCTGGTCGACGCCGGAAATGGCGTTGTTCAGCACCGGGCCATTGCGCCAGTAGCCGTGTACCATCGCCATGCGGAAGAACTCTTCATTGCGCGTGACGTCGCGTCCCAGCGCAAAGGGCTTCAGGTGTTTCTCGATGGTTGTAACGACGGCGTGCCAGCGCTGCGTGAAGGTCGCGCAGCCGAGGCCGTAAAGTTCAGGCTCGGAAGTCAACACCTTGACGATGACCAGATTGGATTTGCCCGGTTTGGTCGTGATGACCCGGAGGTCGCGAATGGTGATCGTCATGCGAGTATTCTCACGCCGACTGGATCAGCGGGCGCCACGCGCCGGCCGTGTGCGCCGCAACACAAACCAGGTCAGGGCGATCAGCAGGACGAAGAGGATCAGGCGCGGCAGGACGACGGGACCGAAGATCTCCGTGTGCCGACCCTCGACATCATCGAGTGTCAGGGGGTCCACCAGCGGATCGTCCAGCAGATAGTTGAACCAGGTCAGAATGACGTCGTTGTAGGCCGCCAGCGCGGGCTGCAGCAACCAGACCGCCAGTACGACAAACGCGACCCTCACCAGCAGTCGGAAGGCCCTCATGCCGGATCGGCTGCCGCTTCCGTCACCAGGGCGTTACGAAGCACCTCGGCCGGGTGCAGCGCCCGACGTCCGCTGCCATGCTCAATCTGGTGTCGACAGCTGGTGCCCGCCGCGACAATGAGCGTGTCCTCGTCCGCCTCACGCACGGCAGGCAGCAGGCGCCGCTCCGCCATCTTCAGCGAGAGTTCGTAGTGTTCGCTTTCGTAGCCGAATGAGCCGGCCATGCCGCAGCAGCCTGAATCCACTTCCTCAACTTCGTAGTTCGGTGGCAGACCCAGAGCATGCAATGATGGTCCGGTGCCAACCAGGGCCCTTTGATGACAATGGCCGTGCAGCAGCAGCCTCCGCGCCGCCTGCTCAAACTCGAGACTGAGCTCGCCGCGATCCGCCAGTTGGGCGATGAATTCCTCAAACAGCAACGCCTGGTCGGCCACCCGTTGCACCCGCTCATCATCGGGCAACAGGTACCGGTATTCGTCACGCAGCATCAACAGACAACTCGGTTCCAGCCCGACGACCGGTATGCCGTCGTCCACGAAACGCGCCAGCCGCGATACCACGTCTTCAGCGGCCCTGCGCGCGTCCGCCACCAGTCCTTCGGACATCATGGGACGACCGCAGCAACGGTGACCGGGCAACAACACTTCGTAACCCAGGGCCTCCAGGACTTCAGTGGCTGCGATGGCGACGTGGGGATCGTTCCAGGTGTTGAAGCTGTCATTGAACAGGACAACCTGCTTCGCGCTTCCCTGCGGCGCTCCCCTGTTGCGGAACCAGGTGGTGAAGGACTCCGAGGCAAATTCGGGAAGGGTGCGTTGCTCGCTGATGCCCAGGGAGCGTTCCATCAAATTACGCATGACCGGGTGACGCATGGCGCCATTGACCAGCGGCGCGAGGGGGCCCGCCCCCAATCGGGACAGGACGCCGATATGAGCAAAGAGACGCGAGCGCAGGGGCGTGCCGTGCTCCCGGTGGTACTGTGCCAGAAACTCGACCTTGATCTTGCCCATGTCGACCGACGAAGGGCATTCGGCGGCGCAGGCCTTGCAGCCAATGCAGAGATCCATAACCTCGTACATGCGCTCGCTGGTCAGTTCGCTGGTGGGAATCGCGCCGGACATCGCCGCGCGCAGGGCGTTGGCGCGGCCGCGGGTGCTGTGCTCCTCCTCACGCGTGACCATGAAGCTGGGGCACATCGTGCCGGTCGTCTTCTTGCGGCAGACGCCGGCGCCGTTGCACATCTCGACCGCGCGGTGGAAACCCTGTTCGTCCGAGAAATCCAGCGCCGTCTGCACGGGAATGACCGTATAGGCGTCGCCGAAACGCAGGTTGTCGTTCATGGATCCGGCATCGACGATGTTGCCGGGGTTGAGAATGTTGTCGGGGTCAAAGTTGCGTTTGACCTGGCGGTAAAGGCCGTAGAGTTCCGGGCCAAAGAAACGCTCGTTCATCCAGCTGCGGGCGCGGCCATCGCCGTGTTCGCTGCTGAGCGCGCCGCCATAGCCGTGCAGGAGATCCACGGAAAAGTCCATGATTTGCGACATTTTCGCGACTTCCCGGGCCTCCTTGGCGTTGATGAGCGGTCGGATGTGAAGGCAACCGGCGCTGGCGTGGGCGTAATAGGCCACCCGCGTGCCCAGGCCCTTGCAGAACTCCTCAAGTTTGGTGACGTACTCCGCCAGATGATCGGTCGGAACGGCGGCATCCTCGATAAAGGGAATCGGCTTGTGATCGCCGCGGATGCTCATCATCAGTCCAAGGCCGACCTTGCGCACGGTCCAGACGTCTTCCTGCCGCGCGGGGTCGACGACCGGGACGGTGACCCCGGCATTGATATTCTGTGACTGCAAATGACGTTTGAGGCGATCGATTTTGGCCGTAAGCTCCGCCTCGTTCTCACCGTAGAACTCGGTGATGAGAATGCAATTCGGGTCGCCATCGACGAAGGTCCGCAGCAGCCGGGCATATTCGGGCACGTCGCGGCACAGCGTCAAACCCAGGTTGTCCAGCAGTTCGATCGCCGAGGGACCGGTCTCCAGCATGGCCGGCACGGCCGACAGCGCCGTGAACAAATCATCGTAGTGGACGATGGCCAGGGCCGTCATGCGCGGCAGGGGCACGAGATTGAGTTTCAGTTCCGTCAATACGCCCAGCGTGCCTTCCGCGCCACTGAGCAGCTTTGCGAGATTGAAAGTCTCGTCCTGGGGCCAATTGAAATTGACTCCACCTTCAACGAAACGGTCGAGGTTGTAGCCGCCACAGCGACGCCAGTGACGCGGCGTCCCGTTGCGGATGGCCTCGGCGTTGTCACGCGCCAGGCGCGCAACCTCCCGATAGACGTGGCCCTCCAGCCCGTCACGCATCTGGTGCTGACGCAAGGCGTCGTCGCCCAGTGGGCCCATGCGCGTGCGTGTGCCGTCCGCCAGAATGACCTCGGCCTCCAGCAGGTGATCGGCCGTCATGCCATACAGAATGGAATGACTGCCCGTGGAGTTGTTGGAAACGATGCCCCCCATGGCCGCCCGGTTGCTGCTGGCGGGGTCGGGCCCGAACTGCAGGCCATGGGGCTTGAGCGCCAGGTTCAGTTCGTCCAGTACGCGCCCGGGCCCGACCCGCACCCAGCGTTCCTCGTGGTTGATTTCATGAATGCCATCCAGCCAGCGCGTGGAGTCGATGACCAGCGCTTCATTGACGGCCTGCCCCGCCAGGCTGCTGCCCGACGCGCGCGGCAAAACCGGCACGCGGTGGCGGGCGGCCAGTTCGACAGCGGCCTGCACGTCGTCGACCGTGCGGGGAACCAGGACCGCCAGGGGCATTTGCTGGTAAATGCTGGCGTCCGTGCTGTAGAGCATGCGGCTGTATTGATCGGTTCTCAGGTCCCCGCTGACGCGCGGACGTAACTCATGCAGAAACTCCTCGACGGAGTGCATGTCTGGCATTTCAACTCCCTGAAGCGGTTGCGCGGACTCGTTTCCCTGGCATTGATCTGAGAGTCTCCGGCACAAGGAAGGCAAATATACCGGCAGCCGCCAGGCCCATGCCCGAAATCGCCACGGCGGCTGACTGCAAGGCCAGTTGTTGCGCGACGAAGCCGATAACGAAGGGGGCAGCCGTCGCGCCGGAATCCCCGATGAGACGCCAGACGCCCAGGAATTCACCCCGCGTTCGGCTGGGCGCGAGGTCGGAACCGAGGGTCATCATGGAACCGCTGCTAAAGCCGTTGCCGAGCCCGATCAGGGCGGTCGCCAGCAAAAGCCCCTCAAAGTTCTGCGTGAGAGGAATCAGGGCAATCCCGGTCGCCATGATCAGGAAGCTGGGCACGATGGCATGCTTGCGCCCGCGTTTGTCCATGATCCAGCCGGCCGGCAGGAACATCAGCATGTCCAGCGTCCAGGAAACACTGACAATGATGCCGATGGCTTCCGGGCCGAGCCCGAGAACATCCGCCGCATAAAGTGGAACAATGACGCTGCGACCGGCGCGAATGGCCTGACCCAATAGCACGCCGCTGCCCGCCCTTGTCAGCAGCGGCCTGTTTTCGCGCAGGGTCTCGACGACCGCCAGGCCGTCTTCCTGACTCCTGCCGGTATTGCGCCGGCGGGTTTCCCTGAGCAGGGAGACCACCAGAAAGATGCCCAAAAGGGCAAACACACTGACCAGCAGGAAAGGCGCCCGCAACCCCATCCGCGCCGCGACGAAGCCGCCGATCACCGGGCCGATCGCGTAGCCCATCCGAACCATGCCCCCGAACACCGAGATGGCGCGGCCCCGCTTGTCGCGCGAAAACTGCTCGGAGAGAAACATGTGGCGCGAGACATTGAAGAGCGCCCGCCCGATGCCAAACATGAAGAGGGACACAAAGGCCATCCACACAGTTGGGGCCAAAAAGAGCAGGAGCATGCCCGAAAGGACAAGCGTCTGGCCGGCCAGCATCACCTGTTTTTCGGAATAGCGCCGCAGCAGGACGCCGGCAGGTACGTCGGCCAGCATCGCGCCAAGGGCTTCAGCGCCGATGACCAGGCCAATCAGCGCGTAGCTGACGTCAAAGTCGGCGACGTAGAGCGGCAGAATGGGTTTGATCATGCCCAGCGCCATGCCGAAAAACAGCGTGGGCAGGTATATCGGTATTACAACCGGATTGCGCAAGAAACGAAGGGCTTGCGCCGGGAGAGCCGTCACCAAACTGTATCCTTTCGGGATACAAAGTGTAGCGTGTCCGGTCCGGCACTGCCAGACCAATGTCGAATTGGTTACAGGCGCGTGCGGGGCTAATAAATCCAGGTGCGTGGCAGTGGCCGCTCCATGGAGAGCAGGCGCCGTAGCAGCAGATGTCGGTGTTCGGACAAGGCCTCGCCGAAGCGATGGTCACCGGATACATCATGGTATTCGCGCGGGTCGGCCCTGAGGTCCCACAGGCTCTCCCGTCCGTCATCATGGACAAGATAACGGAAGTCGGCCGTGCGCAAGGTCTTCCAGCCATTGGCTTCCATCATTG
>DAOUIB010000312.1:0-8457 GCA_034428275.1 Anaerolineae bacterium | reverse complement strand
ATAGTGACAGTAACAAGTGCTCAGGAGTGGACCCACATCTCTGGAAACCTAACACACATGTCTGGTGGTATCACCTTACGCCTTGGGAGTAAACAAAGAGCAGCAAATTTTCATGTGCAAACGCCCGTGTACTGGTAGTAACTGGAAACATATTCCAGGTGCTCTGATACAAGTGGATGTCGATGACACACATGTATGGGGAGTTAATGCAAATGATAATGTGTATTATTGTCAGTCGCCGACCGCCGTGCAAGAGGACGATCGCGCCCTCGCAAAAGCGATGGTAGCCGTCGCAGGCGACGGTGGCGCGCTCCTTCCAGGTGGCGCCGCCATCAGTGGAGACCCACAGCAGCTCGGCGAATTCCTGCACGTCGCCGCGCATCAGGTGCGAGACGACGCCCAGGCTGCCGTCCGGCAAGTCGAGGATGCGGTCCGGCTCGAAGCCACCGATGCCGTTGTCACGCTGCGCGCGCCAGGTGTCGCCCTGGTCCTCGCTCCAGTAGAGCCTGTTGCCGGGTGGCTGCTCCTCATGGAAATGTCCGTCGTCATCATGGTCGCAGATGACCACCAGGCGCCCGTCGTTCAGCAGGCTGAGTCGCGGCGTCACCAGACGTTCGTCGCCGCGGGTCAGGTCAGCCTCGTCGATTTCACGGTGTTTGAACCAGGTGCGGCCATCGTCGTCGCTGGCGAGCAGGGTCAACACCTGGTTTTCCATCGACCAGTGCGCGTCGGTGTCGGCGTAAACCAGCATCAGACGCCCCGAAGGCAGGGCGATCAGGTCCGGATTCTTGGTGAAGCGGCCGGGGCTGCGCCAGATCTCGAAGACCTTGCGGTCGACCGAACGCGGAGCGATATACATGAATGTCCTTTCTCAGAAGGGGGCGCAGGCCATGGCCCCGGGCGCGAGGGTCGCAACCATGCGCTGGATATCGGTTTTGGCGGAGCGGCTGAGGGTGTCCGGTCGGCAGACGCAGCGGCCGCTGCCAAAGCCGCAGAGCGCCATGGCGTATTTGAGTGTGTTCAGAAAAAAGCCGTGCCGGCGCATGGCGCCGAGATCGATGGCCAGTTGTTGCAAGGCGTCGTTTTGCGGGTCTTCATAGAGGCGGCGGTAGGGGCGGGGAATCAGGTTGGCGAAGCCGGGCACCAGGCCGTCAGCGCCCTCGCGCAGGGCCCAGGCCGATTGCGCCTCCGAACCTTGCAACACCTGAAAGTCCGGGCGTGTTTCGCGCATGGCGAGCAGTTCAGCGAAGAGCGACGGGTCGCCGCCGCTGTCCTTGATGCCGATGACCGATTGGTATTGCAGGGCGTGGCGCGCGGCCCCGGGCGCAAGAACGTTGTGCGTCATGCCGGGGATGTTGTAAAGCACGATTGGCAGGGGGCTGTCGGCGGCGACGGCGGCGAAGTGGGCGCACTGGACGGCCTCGTCCGCCTGAAAGTAGTAGGGCGTGGCCACGACGGCGGCGTCCGCGCCCAGTTCCAGCAAGCGCGGCAGGCGCTCGCGCACGCGGGAGGCGACGGGCTCCATCGCGCCGGCCAGCAAGGGCACGCGTCCGTCGATGGCGCGGACGCTGGCGCGCAGCAGGGTCTCCCTTTGGGCTGTGTCCAGCCAGGGGCCTTCGCCGCTGCTGCCCATGATAAAAATGCCGGAAACGCCGCTGCGCAGCTGAAAGTCGATCAGGCGTTCCAGGGCTGCCACGTCGACGTCGCCGTCGGCATCGAGAGGCGTGATGATCGGCGGGATGACGCCCTTCAGAACCGGTTTCTCGCCCATTAGCCCTTCACGCCCCCGATCATGATGCCCTTGACAAAATAGCGCTGGATAAAGGGGTAAATGAAGAGCACCGGCACCGTGCTGACGATGATCAACGCCGAGCGCAGGGAGGCCGCCGGCGGCGGCTTCTCCATGAAGGAGATTTCCTCCATGCCTTCCAGTGTGGCGGAGCGCAGCAGGCCGCGCAAAATGATTTGCAGCGGTTGCAATTCCGATCTGTCGATGTAGATGGCGGCGTCAAACCAGGCGTTCCAGTGATGCACGGCGTAGAACAGCCCGATGGTGGCGATGACCGGCAGCGACAGCGGCAGGACCACACGCAGGAGAATCACGGGCGCGGTGGCCCCGTCGACGATGGCCGCCTCGCTCAACTCTTCCGGCAGGCTCATGAAGAAATTGCGCATGATGAGCATGTACCAGGCGTTGACCAGTATGGGCACGATCATCGACCAAAGCGTGTTACGCATGCCCAGGAAATCGACCAGCAGGAAGCGCGGGATCAGGCCGCCGCTGAAGATCATCGTGATGAAGACGAAAATGGTGAGCGGTATGCGCCCCGGCAGCTGCTTCTGCGCCAGCACGTAGGCCATGGTGACGGTAAAGGCCAGGTTCAGGAGTGTGCCGACAACCACGCGAAAGGCCGTCACGCCGTAGGCATTCAGAATGACGCGGCTGCGACGGAAGAGGATGTCGTAGGCCGTGAAATCTATGCCTTCCGGGAAGAGGACGTAGCCGCCGCGGCGCGCGAATTCGGCTTCGCTGATGAAAGAGGTGGAGAGCACGATGATGAAGGGCAGCAGAAAGGCCAGCGTGACTCCCAGCAACAGGACGTAGACCACGCCGAGAAAGATCTTTTCGTTGCGCGAAAGTTTCAGCAAGGCCGGCCTCTCTACCAGATCCCCGGTTGACCCAGGCGGCGGGCCAGTGAGTTGGCGCCGATGATCATAATCAGCGACACGATTGCCTTGAAGAGGCCGACGGCGGCGGCGAAGGAGTACTGCAGGCGAATGAGGCCCTCGCGATAGACGTAGGTATCGAGAATGTCCGAGACGCCGTAGACCGCCGGCGAGTACAGCAGCAGGATTTGTTCGAAGCCGGCCTCAAGAATGTGGCCGACTTCGAAGATGAAAAGGATGACTATGACGAAGCTGATGCCGGGCAGCGTGATGTGGCGCGCCATTTGCAGCCGGCTGGCGCCATCGATGGCCGCCGCTTCGTAAAGATGCGGGTCGATGCCGGCGATGGCCGCCAGATAAATGATGCTGCTCCAGCCTACCGTTTTCCAGACGTGGGAACTGACCAGTATGCCCCGGAAGTGGTCCGGGTTGGTGAGGAAGCTCCAGCTTTCGCCCGTCAGCGAGTTCAACAGACCGGTGAGCAGGCCGCTGTTGGAGGCCAGCAGGGCCGTGATGAGGCCGGTGACCACCACCCAGGAGATGAAGTGCGGCAAATAGGAAATGGTCTGCACGATACGCTTGACGGCTGCGCGCGTCACCTCGTTGAGCATGAGCGCGAAAATAATGGGCGCCGGAAAACCAAAAACGATTTTCAGAACGCTGATTTCCAGGGTGTTGCGCATCACGTTCCAGAAGAAAAAGGAATTAAAGAAGCGCGTAAAGTGTTTGAATCCCACCCAGGGGCCATCGATGACGCCCTGCAGGCCGCCGAAAGGCGAGATGTCCTTGAAGGCGATGAGAATGCCGGCCATCGGGATGTAGTGGAAGATCAGGAAATAGAGCAGGGCAGGCGTGATCAGCAGGTAGTAAAAGCGCCACTTTATGAACTGTTTGCGGGCATGCGACCAACGACTCTCGCCAGGTCGCTGGACCGGCAGCGTGCGGGAGGTCTGGCTCATGCGCGCGCGCCCTTTGTCATCTGCTGCAGCTCCGGCAGACAGGCCCGCCATCCGCCCCGCAAGAGCCCCTGGTGCCGCGATATGACATCGGCTTTGGCGGCATCCCGGGCCAGATTGTGCAACTCCGCGCGGTCTTCACTGTGGTCATAGAGTTCGCATTCCAGCGCTTCGCCTGAGTTGAAGTCCTGCCATTCCGTGTAACGCCAGCCCGCCGTGCGCACAGAATACCCCATCACCGCCGGTCGGCCGTCATAGCTCCAGGGCCGCGGGAACTGGCTGAAAGCGGCCTTTTTCCAGGGCCGGTCCGGCGCTTCCAGCAAGGGCTTCAGGCTGAGGCCTTCCACCTGCTCCGGAACGGGAAGGCCGGCGCAGTCCGCGAGCGTCGGGTAGATGTCGACGAATTCGACCAGCGCCCGGCAGCCCATGCCGGCGTTGGCCATGCCGGGCACCGACAGGATCAGCGGCGCGGCGGTATCCAGTTCGTAATTGCTGGTCTTGCACCACATGGCCTTCTCGCCCAGATGATAACCGTGGTCGCCCCAGAGAATCACGATGGTATCGTTCTCCAGGCCATGCCGCTCAAGGCCGTCCAGCAGGCGCCCCACCTGGGCGTCGGTGTAACTGACGCAGGCGTAATAGCCGTGGCGCAAACGCCGCACGAGATCGTCGGCCAGCGGCCCCTCGTCGGGCACATCGCGGTAGCCGCGCAGCTCCGCCGAGCGATGCCAGGCGAAGTCCGGAATGCCTTGCGGGCGCTGTGGATTTTCAGGCGCGCTGATTTCCCCCGGGTCGTAGAGGTCCCAGTAGCGTTTGGGTGCGCTGAAGGGCAGATGCGGCTTGCGGAAGCCCACGGCCAGGAAAAAGGGGCCACCGGCGGCGGCCCGCTCGCCAAGCACGCGCAAGGCCTCATCGGCGACCTGGCCGTCGCCGTAGGCGTTGTCCGCCACGTCGGCAGCTTCCGTGGCGGCCATTTTGCGGCCGGGCCAGCGGCCGGATGGTGGCGACTGGTTTTCCGGCAGCAGATAGTCCTTGCGCTTCCAGACGACGTTCAGGGTCTCCGGCGCGGACCAGGAGCGGGGGTCCTGCATTTCGGGCGAGCCGTGGTAAATCTTGCCGACCGACTGCGCGTGCCAGCCATGCGCCATGAAGTATTGCGGCAGGGTGACCGCCTCCGGTCGGGCCTGGCGAAAGTGCGTGCCACTGCTGTGCTGTGGCAGATGCGCCAGTTCCGGTGGCAACTCGTCCCGGAAATGCGATTTGAGGTCCCACACCCGTATGCTGTCGGGTCGCATGCCGGTCATCAGGGAAGCGCGCGAGGGATTGCAGACGGCCTGCTGGCAGTAAGCCCGGTCGAAGCGCATGCCGCGCGCGGCGAGACGATCGATGTTGGGCGAAAGGGCGACGCCATCGCCGTAGCAGCCGAGGGCCGTGCGCAGATCGTCCACGGCGATGAACAAGACGTTGGGCGCTTTCATGGGCAGGAACGGGGCGCCGCGTACGACGCCCCGCCATTCAGGGTCAAACTAGCCGGCGAACTCGTTGTACTGCGCGGTCAGGGCGTTGACCCAGTCCCCGATGCCGGCCATGTTGAGTTCGTTGATGAAGTCATCGAACTGGTCCAGCGGGCGGGCGCCGGTGATGAAGAGGATGGTCTGCTCGTCCATCAGACGCTGGATGTCACCCAGGTAGGGCGTTTCCTCCGCGATGAGACTGAGGTTGTAGGAGATGTCCGCGTCAAAGGGTTCCTTGGCGTCGCTGAGGTCAATCAGCGTGCTGCCCAGATACTGCACGTGCCAGGCGCGGGCCGGGTCGAGTACTGAGTAGCGAATCTCGATGTTGAGGTTGGGCAGCATGTACTCGCTGACGTAGCCGCTGTCGTAGACCTCGACCGAGCGCGTCTCGGGATCCTCGTAGTCCCAGTGGGTGCCCTTGATGCCGTAACGGGCCGTCAACTGGTTGTCGGTGGTATCCGCGTGATAGACCCAGTCCATGAATTTCATCACGGCCTCGGGATTCTCCGCCTTGCGCGTGATGACGTAGGCGCTGGCGCTCTGCGGGCGCGAGGTGGCGATGTAGCCTTCGGGGCCGACGATGCTGGTGCGCGCCCACTCGATGCCCTCGCAGTTGCTTTCAATCTGCGGCGTGATCAGGGTGATGCGCGAGTACCAGGCCATCCACACGCCGAGGTTGCAGGTGCGGAAGACTTCCGGCGCGTCGAAGTTGGTGAAGGTCTCGGGGAAGAAGTAACCGGCATTCCACCATTCGTTGAGTTTGGTCAGCCAGTCCTTCACGCCGGGCTGCAGCACCCAGGGCTTGACCATGCCGTCGGCGGGGTCGAGCCAGTTGGAACGGCCATTGGGCGTGAAACCGCCGAGAGTCGACCAGGTGATGTCCTGCGGCCGCGTGGCCACGAAGGCATCGGGGTTGTGCGCCTGGAAGGCCTCGATGGTCGCCTCCAGTTCCTCAAGCGTCGTGGGCACGTCGAGACCCAGCTCGTCCAGCCAGTCCTGGCGCACCCATGTGATGAAGGGGCTGGTGGGCGTGCTGCGCGGAATGCCCATGATGTTGCCCTCGGCGTCGGTCATCTGCGCCCACTGGTTTTCAGGGATGACCTGCAGAATGTTCTGACCGTATTCTTCCAGCAGATCGTTGATCGGAATGATGGCGTCGGCGTAGTCGTGCCAGTAACCGGGGCCGGGGGTCTGGAACAGGTCGATCGGGTCGCTGGAGCCAAGCAGCAGGTTCAGCTTCTCGGTCACCTCGGGCCCCGTGCCGGGCGGCACAATGGTCTCCGGGCGCACGCCGATTTGCTCAACGATGTGATTGGTGACTTCTTCCAGTACTGCGGGGTCGCTGCCGCCGGCGTCGAACTGCAAGGTGCCCGAGTTGTTGTAGATGTAGATGGTGGGAACATCATCCTGCGCCAGCGCAGGGGAGATGACCAGGGCGATGGCCAGCAACAGCAAGAGTGGACGAATATGGTGCATGGTTCCTCCTGATTTGGACATTGGCAATTTAGAGACCGCCTGGCCGGCGGTTTTACAGTAGCCCCAACGGGACTCGAACCCGTGTCTTCACCTTGAAAGGGTGACATCCTGGGCCACTAGACGATGGGGCCCCATGCGCCGCCAAGTGTAGCGGGAGAGGCCGCAAATGTCAAGCGTGGCGGAGGTTCAGGGAACTCCGGCCGCGGCGTTCATGACCTCGCCGGAGGTGACCCCCGGCCCCCAGGCCGCTTCAAAGCGCGCCTCGTCGCCAGAGCGGTACTTGCCCAGTTTCTTGCGCAATGCGAAGAGCTTGCGCACCTGGTGCGCGGGCAGGGGAACGATGGGGCCGATGCTGCGCGCGGTGGCCAGGATCTTCGCCGTGTGCTCCAGGGTTTCCAGCAACAGATAGGCTTCCCAGAGCTTGTCGGCGACGGTCAGCGAGCCGTGGTAGGCCAGCATGATCGCGTCGTGCTCGCGCACCAGCTGGCTGACGGCGTCGCGGTTTTCCGTGCCTGAAGGCGTGGCGTAGGGCGCCCCTCTTCTAAATAGGAAGAGAGGTACAGAAGGGAGGGATGGATGGTGACAAATATGAAGAGGAAGGGGGAATCATGTAGTGTAGCGTTCAGACCTTCACAAGATTTAGGCAGATGACGGGAGACCCGAATCTCTTCAGACAAGCCATGAAATGCGAGGCAGCAGGTGACACAAATGGTGTGGCTCTATCGACTGTACACAGTAAGATGGACACAATCATGCACAAAGTTCATGATTAGAGCAATCTCTATATATAAGTTAGACGCCGAGTCGAGGGAACTACGCGATTTAGAAAGCCGAGGGCCGAATGTAGCGTCCTGAGCGTAGCAAGGGTGCTACCAAGGGCCTGAGGCTTTCTAAATCACGTAGTTCCCGACGATGAGTGCATCTAGACTAAAGCAGAGAAACTGATTGGACAATGACCATTCAAACTGCTAGCAACAAGTGTGGCAATAGATCCCGGTACTAGGGGCCAGCGGCCAACTATGGATCCTGCTTACGAGGTGACTATGAAAAATAGATCCCACGTTTCTCACAACCTGATTGTAGTCTAAATATATACTATACTGTGTGATACAGTACATGTATGGTTTAGCTAATGAATCTTTCTCACTGATAATCTGTGGTTTAGGACGGATGGTGGTGATGTCCTGAGACCAGTAGGACGGAACGGAGCCACGCAGCTGAAGGAACGACGTATAGCGGCCGTTGGAATGGAACGAACAGCTAGCGTCATGGACAATCTGCTCTGTCTCCACCTCGTTTGCCACGTGCCCCTCATCATTGGCACCTCGTTTCAGAAATCGTGTCCCAGCAAATTCCTTCGACCGACGAGCAATCATAGTGAGATAGATTGGCCGTCCAAACACAGATATATCTTATAACATCGAGTTAAGAGATTCACTACAGAACTCCTCTAATCTAGACACTTGTAGGACAGAATGAAGTGTCCTAATTGGTGAGGTGTCCTGATTAGTGAGGTGTCCTGATTAGTGAGGTGTCCTGATTAGAAAGAAGTGTACTGATTAGTGAGGTGTCCTCTGATTAGTGGTGTCCTGATTGGTGAGGTATCCTAATTTCAGGGGTTGAAAATCAAAGCATTTGGGACACAGCAAACATATTGGCCTGTTTATCAAGGTGCCCTGGGTTGACAGTCCACTATTAATATTTGCAAGCCATATTTACACATCACACACTGTATGCAGTAGAACCTCTCTAATCCGGACACCCTTGGGACAGAAGAAAGTGTCCTGATTAGTGAGGTGTCCTGATTTCAGGGGTTAAATTGTACACAAACAATATCACACACT
>DAOUIB010000311.1:0-1739 GCA_034428275.1 Anaerolineae bacterium | reverse complement strand
CGAAGCGAGCCACGTGGCGCAGGCCGCCGTTCTGCGGCTCAAGATGGAAGGGTTGCAGTCCAGGAGTCCTGTCTCGCACAAATCCAACGTAGATTTGCTCCTGACCGAGGCTGTGCAGGGCCAGCATCCAGTCCGGCGGCGCGAAGGTCTGGTCTGGCTGTGGCGCCAGGGCGGCGGCCACTGTAAAGAGCGATGCGCAACCGGCCTCCTCATTTTCTTGCAGTATCCGGCGCAACTGGCGCGCCTTTGGCGCCGCCGTCAGGCTGTGGACGTGAATGAAGACGCCGGTCCACAAGCCGACGCGCAGCACCGGCGCGTTGGGCCGGGCCTGACTCAATGCGGCGGGCGGCGGCAAACAGAAGCGCACGTCCACCAAAGGGCGCAGTTGTTGGCAGAGCCAGTCACGCAGGGCGGGGTTCACGGGCGGGCCTTGGCCGGGCCCGCGACGGGCCCGATCGGCAAATGTTCTTCCACAGGACTTTTCCTGTCGCAGTACGGCAAAATGGCCGGATTCACTTTCCCCGCCTGCCGAAGCCATGCGCCGCTTTCCCGTTTTCCTGGAAGAAGAGACCCGACAGGCCCAGGACGGCGCCGGCGAGCGCGCCACCCAGGGCCATCTGCGGTGCAAGTCGCAGGGTGGAAAGCAGTAGCGCGAAGGGAAAATCCGGGATGCTGTGGGCGTGTTGCGCGTTCTTCAGCAGCATCAGGCCGACGGCAATTGGCGCGGCGCAGGCGCCGGCCAGGGTTCCGCCCGCGGCAGTCAGCAACAGGCGGCGGCCTGCAGCGAGGTCTCGTCTGTACAGGCGGCCAACGAAGACCTGCAGCGTGAGCATGCTGGCGAAGGCTGCGCCCAAACTCAGGGGCGGCCACAGGGACGGGTCTTCAAGCGGGAGCCATACGAGAGCGGCTGCGCCGGTCAGCAAGAGCGCGAGTCGCGGGCCACCGGGCCCTGGCGGGGAGTTTGTCATGCGGCCCGGAAGCGGAACAAATGCGCGCCCCGGGCCGGCAGCAAAACCTCCAGACCCTCACGCGTCATACTGGCGCCATCGCGCTCGTAACAGGCATCGTCGATGCAGTCTTCCAGTCTCCAGTTGCCGACGGCGATCTCCGGCCAGGACGCGAGCGGCACGCGCCCCCAGGCGGGGTAGGCGCCCAGGTTGACGACTACCAGTCGCCAGTCGCCCGGGCAGGCCCAGCCAAAGGCGAAAAGCTGGTCAGGCCGGTCGTGGCCGTCGCGTGGGGGAAACACTTCAAACAGCTGCCACTGGCCCTGTCGAAAGGGCGCGGCTGCCATTTCCCGCAGCACCCGCCTTTGATAGTCCTCGTGGTCTGGCAGTGGCGCCTCTTCCGGTTGACGCGCCAGTTGCACCGGCAAACGGGTGGCGCGACCCTGCAGCTGGCCGTCATGCAGCAGGAAGGCTCCGGGCAGGGTGGCGGCGAGGGTGAAGGCAGCGCGGCTGCGGGCCTCGCCGAAGGCCGTGACGGCGCGACGCTCGTCGTGGTTCTCGGTGAATCGCAACAGGCGGCCCTGATGCGCGAGGGGTGCGGCCAGCATCGCCCGCAAGCGACCGGCGTCGCAATGGAGCAGGGCATCGTAGAGGGGCTTGTCGTAACAGTAATCGAAGCCCAGCCGAAGCAGTTCCGCTTCCATGTCCCAGTAAACTTCGGCGATTAAGAGCGTGTCCGGATACTCTTCACGCAGGGCAGCGATGAGTTCCTGCCAGATTTCCGCCGGCGGA
>DAOUIB010000310.1:0-3086 GCA_034428275.1 Anaerolineae bacterium | reverse complement strand
TACTGAAACCTGAACCGGTTCCAGCATAAACGCCTTTCGCCCTGGCGCGGCTACTTCAGGTCGACCTTGGCACCTTCGGCCTCAAGCTTGCTCTTCGCGTCGTACTGACGGCTTCGCCGCCGCCAGCATAAACCGGCGGCTTCCACGCTGATCTGCTCCAGCGCGGCAAGGGCTCCAGTCACCAGACGGGACGGGCGCGCTCCCGATCCTGGCGCGGCTACTTCAGGTCGACCTTTGCCCCTTCGGCCTCAAGCTTGGACTTCGCGTCACCCGCCGCTTCCTTGCTGATCTGCTCCAGCACGGTGGAGGGCGCGCTCTCGACCAGTTCCTTGGCCTCGCGCAGTCCGAGGCTGGTCAGGCCGCGCACGGCCTTGATGACGTTGATCTTCTTGGGGCCGATATCGGCGAGGATGACGTCGAATTCCGTCTGCTCTTCCTCGGGCTCGGCGGCGTCGCCGTTGGCGCCGGCGGCGGCCACCATCATCGGCATGCCGGAGGCGGCGGTCACGCCCCACTTCTCTTCCAGCATGGTCTTCAGCTCGGCCGCCTCAAGGATGGTGAGTTCGCTGAGTTCCTCGACCAGTTTTTCCAGTTCAGCCATGACAGATGTCCTTTTCTACAGGCTGTTCGGGACAGCCCTTCCAGTCAGATTTCCTGTGCACAGGCGGTTTATGCTGGAACCGGCGAAGGTTCCAGTGCCAACATGATGACGGCATCGCCTGCTTCGGCTGCCTCAGGCAGCTGCCTCTTCTTCTTCACTGTTGTCCTGCACGTAGGCCTGCAGGACGTTGACGATATCGACGGTGGCGGCATTGAGCGTGTTGACGATGCCGGCGGCGGGCTGCATCACGAGGCCGGCCAGGCTGGCGCGCAGTTCGTCCAGCGTGGGCAGGCGCGAGAGCGCGTCCACTTCCGCCGGGCCGAGCACTTCGCCGTCCATGATGCCGCCCTTGATGACGAAGAGTTCCTCGTGGTCCTGCTGGAAGTCCAGCAGGGTTTTGGCCATGCCGGGCATGTCGCCGTCGGCGAAGGCCGTCGCCACGGGGCCCTGCAGCATCTCTTCGGGCACGGGCCAGTCGTTGTCCTGCAGCGCGCGCATGAAGAGCCGGTTGCGCGTGATGACGTAGCTGGCGTTGTTGGCGCGCAGGCGCAGGCGCAGGTCGTGCAGGTTGGCGACGCTGAGGCCGCTGTAGCCTGTGAGGATGAAGCCGCCCGTCTCACCCAGCAGCTGGCCATAGGCCGCCACGAGCTCTTCCTTTTGCTGTCTGGAAATGGCCAAGCGGGGCTCCTTTCCCCTTTTGGATTTTATGGCAACAAAACGGGCGACCCGCATGCGCATGGGCCGCCCGGCAGGTTCGCCTTGGGGGGTTGTCCACGCCTCGGCAGGGGATTAAGTACCAGGGGGTACGCCTGCGGTCTGCGGCAGTCGGTCGTCTCGTTGACCGGCGGCCATCATAGTCGGCAGGCGTGGGGAGTCAAGGGTGGTGGGCCGCTTCCACGTGGCAGAAAGTTCGCGTAGAATGAAAAATTAGTGCAGCAATGAATGTATCGGTCGTTCTCAAAAGCGTGGCCCTGCTACCTCACTGGAGAGGAAGAGACAATGAGCGAGTACGAGATGGTGGAGCCTAAGTGGGACCCCAAACAGTTCCGCAAGGTCACTGATGAGGAACTGAACGCGGCAAGAGTGAGGGCATACAATGCATTGTCTCCCCATACTCAAGAGAACCTCCGCGATGCAATCCGCGAACTCCCGTACCATGCACAAAGCGCCATCCTAATTGACGCTCTCGTTGCGCATGTGAGGTTTATAGAAGAGCACGGTGCATCACAGGAAGAATTGGATGAACTGCGCAAGAGGGTAGATGAACTTGACGCTAAAGGAGGAGGCAAGGGCAAATCAATAAAGGACATTTTCCTAGGTACCTTGGTTCGTGGTATCGCTCAGGAGGTGGTAGAGAGAATTCTTAGTCTCCCTTCACTCTTGGGACTGCAAGCAGCTACGCTCCAGAAGCAGCCGGGATCAGTGAACCGCAAATGAGATTTGTGCCCGCACAAATTGATCACTGTAAAATCGTGGCCTACTGGGTCTGGCTTGAGGGAAATCCAAATGAGTGAACCCAACTGGGCCAACCGCAGCATCTTCACCGGCGACAACCTCGACGTGATGCGCGGGATGAACTCTGAGAGCGTCGACCTCATCTACCTTGACCCGCCCTTCAACTCCAATCGCATCTACTCGGCGCCGGTGGGCAGCGAGGCGGCAGCGGCGGCCTTCAAGGACGCCTGGACGATGAACGACGTCAAGGTCGAGGAACACGGCGAGGTCGCCGAGCGCAACCCGGCCATGTACGCGGTTATTGACGCGGCCGGCCAGGCGCATGGCAAGCCGATGAAGGCCTATTTGACCATGATGGGGGCGCGCCTGCTGGAGATGCGGCGTGTGCTGAAGTCGACGGGCAGCATCTATTTGCACTGCGATCCGACCGCCGGTCACTATCTCAAGATGCTGATGGATTCAGTCTTCGGTCAGGACAATTTCCGCAACGAAATCGTCTGGAAGCGCACGTCAACCCACAGCGACGCCAAACGCTGGGCGCGGGTCAACGATTACATCCTCTACTACGTCGGCGGCGAGGATGCGACATGGAGCGCCGTACACGCGCCCTACGACAGGGACTACGTGGCGCGGCACTATCGTCACGACGATGGCGATGACAGGGGTCCCTACAGGCTGGGCGACATTGCCAGCCCGAACCCGCGCGTAAACCTGATGTACGAGTACAAGGGCTATCAACCACCGAAGAAAGGCTGGCGTTACAGCCTTGAAACGATGCAGCAACTGGATGCCGAAGGCCGAATTTGGTATCCCGCTTCGAAGCAAGGTCGTCTCGCCCTAAAGCGCTACCTTAATGAAATGCCAGGTCGCACTGTTGATTCCAACTGGGCAGACATCAACCCGCTTGGCTCCCAGGCGAAGGAGCGGGTCGGCTACCCGACGCAGAAGCCGCTGGCCCTGCTGGAGCGAGTCATCAAGGCCAGCAGCAAAGCGGGCGACGTCGTGTTCGATCCTTTCTGTGGCTGTGGGA
>DAOUIB010000309.1:0-7618 GCA_034428275.1 Anaerolineae bacterium | reverse complement strand
TCCTTGTCCCGCTCAGTCGCGGGAACCCTTCCCTCAGGGAGAGGGACTTTGAACAGTTCGATACATGAGAAGGCATTCCATCCGCTGTTTAAGGGGTTCCGGCATCCCTGCGGCGTTAAGACACGAAAAAATTGCCCCCGTGCGGGAAGGGCTCCCGTCCCCCCGGACGGGAAAGAGGAGTAGGGCAGTGAGGACCTAAAACAGACCCTCCAGCAAGGCGTCCAGTTCGGCGAGGTCCTCCGCGTCCAGCGCGCCCATCGGATGCCGGCAGGCGCTGCTGCGCAGGATGCCGCGCCGCTGCAACACGGCCTTGTAGAGCGTGACGCCGTACTGCCGTTCGTAATTGATCAGCGGCAGCAGGCGATTGAAGAGCGCGCGCGCGCCCGCCTCATCGCCCTCGTCGAGCAGGCGCCAGATTTCGCAATGCAGGTCGATGGCCTGGCAGGCCGGCATGTTGCCCACCGCGCCGCGCCGGTGTTCGTCCAGCATGTAGACGCCGCCCTGACCGCCGAAAACGCCCTTGCAGTGCGACCCCGCCGCCGCGATCGTGCGGCTTACCTGACGCGAGGCCGGCGTGGTCTCTTCCTTGATGTAGTCCACGTGCCCGATTTCGCGGCACATGCGGGCCATCAGTTCCGCGCTCATGGGCGTGCCGACGGGCGCGATGTAGTTTTGCACGATGAGCGGCAGCGAGGTCGCGGCCGCCAGGATCTCGTAAAAGGCGTAGCAACCGGCGGCATCCGGATGCACCACGTAGGGCGGCAGCGCCATGATGCCCCCGGCGCCCAGGGCCTCCGCGCGCTGCGCCAGGCGCGCCGCGGGCAGCGCGTGGCCCGCGTTGACTGTGGCCACCACGGGGACGCGTCCGGCCGCGGCCGCGCAGACGATCTCCAGCCAGCGCAGTCGCTCGCCGTCGTCCAGCATCGTGAACTCGCTGGCGTTGGCCGGGCCCACCAGGCCCGTCGCGCCCCTGGCGATACAAAACTCGACAAGGTCCGCCAGGCCCTGCTCGTCCAGTTCAAGGTCGTCGTCAAAGGGTGTCACCACAATGGGGAAAATGCCGCGCCAGCTCATGGACCGCCTCCTGTATTCCGGCGCCCTTCATACCACAGCCGGGATGCGGGCGACAAGAGGCGTCCCGCGCCAGGCGCCGCCATGCGGCCCGCTCCCGGGCGACGCGCCCTGTTCTGGCGGGGCGGGGCGGCGAGGGCTATGCTGATGCCGTGAAATCGTCCCGTCTTTTCCTCCTGCTGCTGTTGTTGCTGACGGCCTGCCAGACGGCGGACAACAGTTCCGCCGTCTCCACCCGGGTCGCCGCCACGGTCAGCGCCCTGCGCCAGGAATTCTGGCAGCCCACCTTGCTGGGACCGGCGGACGGCGCCCGCTTTGCCTCACCGGCCGGCGTCACCCTGGAATGGGACTGGGGCCGCGCCCTGGCGGACGACCAGTACTTCGACCTGCGGGTCTGGCGGCCCGGCGCGCCGGAGCATGGCATCACCTGGACGCGCGAGCGGAGTTTCCCCCTGACGCACTGGCTGACGCAGCAGGAGGCCGGCGAATTTTTCTGGTCCGTGGCCGTGATTCAGGGGCGCGACGGCCAGGTGGAGGCCGAGCCCGGCCCCGCGCCGCCTGCGCGCCAGTTCATCCTCGAAAGCGCGGTCCTGCCCACGGCTGCGCCCACCGCCACGCCGGCCGCCCCGCACCCGGACGAGATCCTGACCCTCCCGCCCGGTTTCACGCCGCAGGTCTTCGCCTGGCTGCGCGAGGCGCCCACGACCATCGCCGACATTGAATTCGCGCCGGACGGCGACCTGATCGCCCTGGCCCTCGATGGTCGCATCTTCCGCCTGCGCGACGCCGACGGCGACGGCCACGCCGACTCGCAACGGCAGGTCTTTTTCAACGATGGAATCGTGACCCCGCCCCTCGACTGGGCCGTGGGCATGGCCCTGCGCGGCGAAGAGATCTTTGTCTCGGATGAAGGCCGTGTCGGCCGTCTCGGCGACGACGATGGCGACGGTCTGCCGGACCGCTACCGGCTGCTGGTGACCGGCCTGCCGGGCCGTCAGTATCCCTTCCACTCCAACAACGGCATCGCCTTCGGTCCCGACGGCCTGCTCTATATTGCCGTCGGCTCGACCAGCGATCATGGCCCGCTGCGCGATCCCCTTGAAGCCGCCATCCTGCGCGTCGACCCCGGCGGCGGCGCACCGGAAGTATTCGCCAGCGGCTTCCGCAACCCCTTTGACCTGGCCTTTGCGCCGGACGGTCGCCTCTTCACCGCCGACAACAGCCCCGACCAGCTCGACGCGACCCTGCCTTTCTACCCGCCGGAAGAGATCAACCTCGTGCGCCAGGGCCTGGACTACGGCTTCCCGGATGTCTACGGCTTCGACATGCGCATCCGCCCAGGCCAGCGGGAGACCGAGCCGCCCCTGCTGCTGTTGCCGACCTCCTCGGTATCCGCCGGCCTGGCCTGGTATGGCGCGCAACACTTCCCGCCGGACTGGCGCGACGGCCTGTATCTCGCCCAGTTTGGCGGCCTGAACAAACAGGGCAAGAAAGTGGTCTTTGTCGCGCCCGACGACACCGTTGCGGAAGGCCCGCCGGTCGCCAGGGTCTTCGCCGACTTCAGGCCCGCCTACCGGCCGGTTGACGTGGCCGTCGGGCCCGACGGCGCGCTATACATCGTGGAATGGGACCACGGGCTGATCCTGCGCGTCTCCTGGACGGCCGACGCCACGTGATCACCCGCCGTCTGGCGCGCAGCCTGTGGCCCACGCTCGTCATCGTCCTGCTGGCCCTGGGCTATCGCCTGCTCATCATGGCGGACCGCGCGGCCGCTCCGCCCGAGGTCGCCGCCTGGGACCCGCTGCCTGGCGGATCGGACCAGAAGGTCTATCTGGAACGTCTGCAGGCCCTGCAGCGCGGCGACTACCCACCGGGGCGATTTGTCTATCAACCCGGCTTCGTCTACTTTCTCGGCCTTGTCAGCGCACTGACGGGCAGCGGCGACCTGTTTTCCCTGCGCCTGGTTCTGGTGGTCATCGCCTCACTCAACTGCGGCCTGATGGCCGGGATTACCTGGCTGGCGACCGGGCGACGCGGCGCCGGCCTCGCCGCGGGACTGTTGCTGGCCTTTTACCCGCCGGGCGCCTTTTACGACACCGACTTCGTGATCACCTCGCAGGCGCTGGCGCTGGCAACCCTGATGACCGGCGCCACCTGGCTCGCCTGGCGCCGGCCGCGCCTCCTCGTCTGGCCGGCCCTGACCGGCCTGACGCTAGGCGCAGGGGCCGTGACCCGTTTCGAACTGCTGGCGCCCGGCCTTGCCAGCGCCTGCTGGCTGCTTTGCCTGCAGGGTCTGCGCCGCGCCTGGCGACAGGTCCTCGTACTGGCGCTGGCAGCGCTGCTGTTGATCGCGCCTGTCGTCCTGCACAATCGCCAGGGCGGGGCCGACTATCTCATCACGCCGGCCGGCCCGCAGGAAATGTATCGCGGCAACAACCGCGATACGGATGGCCTGCGCAGCCCTTCCAACGCCTCCGCCACGACCCACGACGACTATCTGCACTGGCTGCTGCAGGATATCGCGCTGGAACCTGGGCGATATGGGCAACTGGTGCTGCGCAAACTGGCCTTCTTTCTCGGCAGCCAGGAATCCGGCAACAACCTTAACTATTACCTGGCTGGCCAATTCGTCTCGCCCTGGCTGGCGGGCAACCCGTTCAACTTTTCCGTCCTGCTGACCCTGACCATGGCCGGCATGATCATGCTCTGGCGCGCCGGTCAGCGGCCCCTGGCGCTGCTGCTTCTGACCGGCGCCGTCACTTACCTGCTGATGGTCCTGCTGCTCTGGGTGGAGTCGCGCATCAAGACTCCGGTCATCGCCTGGATGCTGCCGGCCGCCGGCTTCGCCGTCGACCGCGGCCTGGCCGCCCTGCGTCAGGGCAGCCTGCCCGCCGGCCTGCCGCATTACGGGCGTCCGGCGCTGGCGATCGCCGCTGTCCTGCTGCTCATTGATGTTGGCGTTCGCGAGTTGCCGCGCGAGGTCACCCTGGCGGCGCTGCCCGCGGAGGCCACGGCCGCCAACCTGATCTATGACGACAGGCTGGAACTCGTCGGCTGGCAGGTGCGCGAGCAATACAGTCCGCGCAACAGCATCCGGCCCTTCCACCCCTGGGTGGTCAGCCTCTACTGGCGCCTCGCGCAGGCCAGCGAGGTCGACTACAGCTTCTCGCTCAAATACTTCATCGGCGACAGGGCCGTCATCAGGTTCGACCGGCCGCTCGGCTACGTCGCCTTCCCGCGGGATTTAAGCAGCGACTGGCAGATCGGCCCTCTTTACGTGGAACACATTGGATTGAGCTACAAAAAGTATGACGGCCCCCTTGAACGGACCGGCCGCGTCGTGCTGGACGTCTACCCGGAGCGTGACCCTGAGGCGGGCTTCGACCCCTACGACAGCGATGGCGCAAGACAGGCGCGACCGGTCCTCGCGCGACCGGCCATTTTGTTGCCGCCAGGCAGCGTTGACGTTCCGCGCGCCGATCGCGAAATCGCCTTTGGCGATGCCCTGCATTTGCTGGGCGCGGACCTGCCAACCCGGGCCGCGCCTGGCGAGCGCGTGGCGGTTCGAAGCGCCTGGCGCAGCGGCGCGCAGCAAATCGAGGCGCCCTACGCCATCGGCGTGTTCCTCTTTCGCGACAGAGAATACATCGGCAACGTCGACAGCCCGCCGGCCGGCGGCGCCCTGCAGACCTTCTCCCTCTTGCCAGGATACCACTTCGACGACGAAAAGTGGCTGGACCTGCCGCCGGAGGCCGGTCTTTACGACGTCTTCATCGCCGTCTACGACCAACGCAACCTGGCCCGCCTGCCCGTGGCCGGCGCCGCGGACGACCTGCACTTCATCGGCAGCATTGAAGTTTCCTGAAATCAAAACCCGTCACACACAGGGCGGCAGCGAAGCCCCCGAATCAAAAACCCGCCGCTCCGTGAGCGGCGGGCCTGCTATAGAACCTGCGTGGGGTTCAGACCTGGATGACGGCGCTCGCCTGCTTGCCCTTCTTGCCATCGGTTATCTCAAACTCGACGGATGAGCCCTCGTCCAGTGAGCGGTAACCGCTTCCCTGGATTTCGGAATAATGAACGAAGAGGTCCGGGCCGTCTTCCTGGCTGATGAAGCCATAGCCCTTTTCGTTACTGAACCACTTCACGGTACCGCGCGTACGTTCTGCCATTTCTACTGCTCTCCTGAATAGCTCCGACGCCAAAATCACCCTGCAGGCGATTGCCTGCGAACTGCGGGCGGCGCCAGTGTCAGCCTACACCATAAGTCGTGGATGTAAATACCGAAGGCTGTTCAGCGACAAACTCGTCACGGGCGTTTCTGCGGCAGGCGCGGGATCAGTTGCTGCGGCTGAACGACCTGCCGGCGCTCCGGCGTCAGGCGCGCCAGCAACTCCGGCGAGGGCTGGTAGCCGTGGCGGAAATTGCCCCAGGAGGGCCCGTAACGGTAGACGATGGTGCGCCGCGTGCCGGGGTTTACGCGCCGGGCCGAGCCGTGCGAAATGGCGTCCACGAAGAGCAGGACGTCGCCCGCCGCCAGGTGCACCTCGATGGCGCCGGTGACGCCATCGACCGAATCTTCCTCGCTGTACATCCGGTGCCGCTCGAATTCCGGATGGTCCAGATTGGCCTTGTGGCTGCCCGGGATGACCATGGTGGAGCCGTCGCCCGGGCCGATGTCCGTAAGCGCCATCAGGATATCGATTTGCCCGCAGTGGAACTCACCGTTGTAGAAGCGGTATTGCGTTCGCTGGGTGCCGGTATGCCCGCCGGAGTGCAGGCCGATGGCCTCGCCCGGGCCGCGCAGGGTGACGAAGTTCTCGTCGATGAAAACCGGGCCGTGATGCCAGTCGAAGGTGCCTTCACCGCCGACGAAGTGCCTGACGTGCCCGAACCACGAAGGATGGTCGATCAGACGCTCGAAGGGCTCGCCGCCTTCATAGATCTGTTGCAGGTTGAAACCGTCGTCGTCGCCGTAGTTGTGGCCGTGGACGTAGCCGTTCCACTCGCCGACTTCCAGCGGCAGCAGGGCGTCGATGCCCTCGTTGAGCGCCCGCAGGTGTTCCGCGTCGATCGCGTTGCGCAGCACCAGAAAGCCGTTCAGGTCGAAGAGATAGCGGTCCATCGCGTCTGGCATCGTCCCGGTTCCCTCTTCACAGCGAGGCCGTGCCAAATATACCAGTCGCGCCAGACGCGGCAAGATCGCTCAAGAGGATTGGGTCGCTTCCGGCCCCGGCCTGGCTGCTGTTGGCTCGGGTTGCGGCGGCGCGGCCGTGGGCTTCACCTCGACTACGGGAGGCGCCGTTGTCGGCTCGGGCTGTGACGGCACGGCCGTGGGCGCGGGGGGCTCTTCAGCGGCCTGCTGTTGGCCGGCGGGAGGAGCGGTCGGTTGCGGCTCCGGCATGGCCGCCGTTGGCTCGGGCTGCGGCGGCGCGGCCGTGGGCTTCACCTCGACTACGGGAGGCGCCGTTGTCGGCTCGGGCCGTGGCGGCACGGCCGTGGGCTCCGCGGCCTGTTGCTGCGGGGCGGAGCGGGATTCAGACTGGCCGGACGATCCCCCGGGCGCATCCTGCTGTTCACCGGCGCTCGTGGGCTCCGGTTGCGGCAAAGCGGCTGTGGGTTCCACCGGCGGTTCGGGCACAACTGCGCCTGGCTCAAACTCGACAGCAGGCGTGGACGGCAACGGGACCCGCTCGAAGCCGGTGATCACGAACGAGGACCACTGGCCCTGCTCACCACCGCGCAGTGCCCTGACGCGGTACACATAGAGGAGTTCGGGGTCTTTGGCTTCCTGGTCCGTCCAGGAGGTGGTCTTTTCGTCAGTGAAACCCGTCAGTTCCTCTACAATGCCAACGCCCCGCTGCACGTGGAGGCCTGCAATTTCGTAGCCGGTGACCTTTTCGGGCTCGCTGGCCGGCGCTTCCCAACTCAGCACCAGACCATCTTCTGTCGTCTCGACCGACAGCTTGTCGGGAGCCGCGGCGCGGTCGTCCAACTGCGCCTGCGTTGCCAGAGTGAGCGAGGCGAGCAAGACAAGGAGCATGGCGAAGTGAACCAGCGGCCGGATTTTGGCGAAGAAACCTCGTTCTTTGGTCATGAATACAACCTTCAGATCACACAAGGGTGCCCGAAATGCCAAATGTTGCCATTGACCAGGCGACCAGTGCCCTGATGAGCACTTTCCAGCCATAGGGATAGAATAATTAACGGTCCGTCTCGTCTGCCATTTGCAGGCAAACAAATTTCCCAAAGAGCGAACAATTCATTATAGCCATTGCTCCGTATCTTGAGAGCAATGGCGTCACGGGACGGGGCAATTCCCGCTATCCAGTTCTGGCGGACTCCGCTTCATGCAGGTAACAGGCGGCCTGCGTGTTCGCCGGCGTGGCGTAAAGGGGCGGCACGGCTGACAGGCAGCGCTCCATCCGTTGGGGACAGCGGGAATAGAAGGGGCAGCCGCCATCCGTTTCAGCGGTCTCCGCCGCCGCCTCACCGCGTTGCCAGTCCAGCGGCGCCTGCCAACGCTTCGTCGGATCGGGCTGCGGGA
>DAOUIB010000308.1:0-16236 GCA_034428275.1 Anaerolineae bacterium | reverse complement strand
GCTGCGAGGTGGGCGGGACGGAGGGCCGCTTCGTGCTGGACGACATGTGGCGCGAGGCGACGCTGTACCCGGCCGGCGACCTGGTCAAGCGAGTGTATACGGACCCGGTCTTCGGCGGTTTTGGCGATTTCACCAGCACCTTCGCCGATCGCATCCATCGCTTTCTGGAGCAGGTGAGCAAGGGCACGTGCCCGGAGGACATCGACGGCTCGGGCGCGGAGGGTCTGGCGGCGCAGAAGGTGCTGGCGGCGGCGATAGTGTCGCTGCAGGAAGGCAGGGTGGTTTCAGTCAATGGCATTCGCTGACAGGATGGGGAGAAGGGCATGAAACTGGGTGTGAACTCGGTACTATTCGGCAATTGGGACGTGGAAAGCGCTTTCAAATACACGGCCATGGCGGGCTACGACGGCATCGAGCTGGGCGCCATCCCGGAAATGGCCGATCATCTGGACCTGGACAACTGGCGCGAGGCGGCGCCGACAATTCGCCGGCTGGCGCAGGACTACGGCCTGGAAGTCACGGCGATGGAACAGAGCAAGCAGGACCTGGATCTGATGGAAAAGGCCTGTCAGGCCGCCGTCGAGATCGGCATTCCCATCGTCAACTGCGGCCCCGGCGGCATCAGCGACAATGAAGAGACCTTTCAGCAGAGCGTCGACATGATCGGCAAGCTGGCCGACCGCGCCGAACACTATGGCGTGACGCTTTGCGTCAAGGCCCACGTGGGCGCGGCGATCTACAACACGCCGACCACAATCCGTCTGATGGAGGCGATCACCTCGCCGGCCTTCGGCGTCGACATGGACCCCTCGCACATCCACCGCGCCGGCGAGAACCCGGTCGAGGCCATTGCAGCGGTCATCTCGCGCGTGAAGCACGTCCACATCCGCGATTGCAAGGGGCGGCAGCGGAATCCGGGCGATCCGGTAGACCAGGCCAACGGCCGCGGCGACATCGACCTGGTGGGCTACGTCCGCGTGCTGCACGAGCATGGCTACGACGGCCCGGTGAACCTTGAGGTGATCGGTACGAAGAGAAATGGCCACAGCCTCGAGAACTGCTGCATCATCGGCGCCGAGGCCCGCGGCCACATGCAGGCCTGTCTGCAGGCGGCGGGCGCCCGCTGAGGGGCGGGGGAGCGCACACGATGCAACGCGTCTGCTTTTTGCTCAAGGTCCGTGAAGACCGGCTGGAAGAATACGTGGCGCGCCACGAAGAAGTCTGGCCGGAGATGCTGGAGGCCCTGCGCGAGACGGGCTGGCACAATTACTCGCTTTTCCTGCGCGAGGACGGCCTGCTGATCGGCTACCTGGAGACGCCCGACTTCCAGGGGGCGCTGGACGGCATGGCCGGGCGCGAGGTCAACGAGCGCTGGCAAAACGACATGGCGCCCTACTTCGAGACCCTCGACGGGCGCCACGCCGACGAAAGTATGGTGCCGCTGCGGGAAGTCTTCCATCTGGACTAGCCCGATCAGGCGGGGCGGAATTCCTGTGGGTTGACCAGGAGTTGCAGGCCGCCGGGCTGCAGGGTGTAGAGCAGTTCGTCGGCTTGGCCGGGGACGCCGTCGGTCTCCATGCCCAGGCCTTCGCCGCTGACGCGCACTTCGGAGCCGCGGCGAATGTGCACCCGCGGGTGGCTGGTGTGGGCGCCGAAATAGACGCGCGGGAAGGCGACCAACACCTCGCGCCGTGAAGCGCCATCGATCAACACGACGTCGAAGAGGCCATCGTCTACGCGGGCGTCGGGCGCGATGCGCATGCCGCTGCCGAAGCTGTTGCAATTGGCGACGGCCACCAGCCAGTACTCGCCATCCACCCAGAGTTCGCCGTCCACCTCGACGCGCATGGTCAGCGGACGCCGTTGCAGCAGCGTGCCGATAGCGTTCTGCGCGTAGGACCAGGGCCGCTTGTCGGGGACGTCCGATTTCTGAGCGATCTCGCCGCTGATGCCGGCGCTGGAAATACTGAGGAAATAGCGACGCTGCCCGTCAAGCGTGACTTCAGGCAGGTCGACCGGGGTGGGCTGCGCGCCAATGAGTTGCCTGGCGGCTTTCGTCAGGGAGAGGGGCAGGCCGTGGCTGCGCGCCCAGGCGTTGCCCGTGCCGCCGGGCAGGATGCCCAGTTCCAGCGGCGGGCCTTCCGGGTCGCGTTGGGCGAGGGGGACCAGCGTCTCCAGCAGGTGGTGGACCGTGCCGTCGCCGCCGACGGCGATGACGCGGCGGGAGCCCGCGTCCCAGGCGGCCCGCACGAGCGGCAGCATCTCCGCCACGCTGCGGGTCGTCAGGACCTGCAGATCGCCCAGGGCCTCGCGCAGAATCGCCTCGATTTGCGGCCACTGGCGCAGGGCCAGGCCCGTGCCGGCCTGGCGGTTGACGACGACCAGGGCGGGCGCGCTCACAGGCGGACGTGGCCCTCGCCGACGACGACCCACTTGTAGGTCGTCAACTCGGTGAGCGCCATGGGGCCGCGGGCGTGCAGTTTCTGGGTGCTGATGGCGATTTCGGCGCCAAGGCCGAGGGCGCTGCCATCGGTGAAACGCGTGCTGGCGTTGACGTAAACCGCCGCCGAGTCGACTTCGGCGCAGAAGCGTTCGGCGCTGGCCACGTCGCGGGTCAGGATGCCGTCCGAATGCTGCGTGCTGTGCGCGCGGATGTGGTCGATGGCCTCGTCCAGCGAGTCGACCACCTTAAGCCCCAGGGTGAGGGCGTACCATTCGGTGTCGAAGTCCTCCGGGCCGGCGGGGCTGACGCGCCCGTCGGCGCCGAGACAGGCCAGCGCCCGCGGCTCCGCTCGGAACTCTACGCCGGCCGCGCCCAGGTGTTCCACGACGCGCGGCAGGAATTCCGCCGCCAGGTCGCGTTGCACCAGCAGGGTGTCGAGGGCGTTGCAGACGGCCGGGCTGACCGTCTTGGAGTTGTGGATGACCTGCAGCGCGGCATCCAGATCAGCGCCGGGCTCGACGTAGAGGTGGCAGATGCCGATGCCGCCGGTGATGACGGGGATGGTGCTGTTCTCGCGGCAGAAGTTGTGCAGGCCGTTGCCGCCGCGCGGGATGATCATGTCGACGTATTCGTGCATCCGCAGCAGTTCGCCCACGAGACGGCGGTCGCTGCTGGCGATGTACTGGAAGGCGGCGGCGGGCAGGCCCACGCCTGCCATGGCGTCGGAAAGGGCGCGCACCAGCGCCATGTTGCTGCGCAGCACTTCCCGCCCGCCGCGCAAAATGACGGCGTTGCCGGTCTTGAGCGCCAGTGCGGCGACGTCCACGGTGACCTGCGGCCGCGCCTCGTAGATGACGCCCAGCACGCCGAGGGGCGTACGCTGTTTCCAGGCGCGCAGGCCCTCGCGCGGTTCGCGTTCGTCGAAGCGTTCGCCGACCGGGTCCGGCAGTTGCGCTACCTTGCGCAGGTCGGCGATGACGCTGTCCATGCGCCGCTCGAGGTTGAGCCGGTCGCGGATGTAAAGTTCGTCCACGCCGGCCTCACGGGCGGCGGCCATGTCCTCCGCGTTGACGGCGAGGATCTGCGCGCGTTCCGCGGCGAGGGCGTCGGCGATGGCCAGCAGGGCCTCGTTCTTCTGCGCAGTCGAGCACTGCGCCAGTTCGACGGCCGCCGCCTTCGCCTGGCGGCCCATCTGCTGCAGGTCGACGGCCTCCTGTGCCACTGCCTCAATCATGGCGTTCTCTCCGCCTCAGGTAGAAAGGACGAGGTTGTTGCGATGGATGACGGCGTCCCCGTAACTGTAGCCCAAAATGGCGCTGATGCGGCTGGAACGCTGGCCGCAAAGGCTGCGCAGGTCGGCGCTGTCGTAGCTGCTGAGGCCGCGCGCGATGTCGCTGCCATCCGGCCCCCGCACCTGCAACACCTCGCCGCGCCGGAACTCTTGTTCAACGCCGGTCACGCCGACGGGCAGCAGACTGGCGCCGCCGTTGCGCAGAACGTGGACCGCGCCGGCGTCGACGTGCAGAATGCCGCGCGGGACTTCGGCCAGCAGCCAGCGCTTGCGGCTCTGCAGGGAGTCGACGCTGGCGGGGATGCGCGTGCCCACGTTGCCGCCCTGCAGGATGCGCTGCAGGACCTCCGGCTCATGGCCAGGGGCGATCACGGTGCTGACTCCGCTGTTGCTGGCGAGACGCGCGGCCTGCAACTTGGTGGCCATGCCGCCGGTGCCCTCGCGGCTGCCGGCGCCGCCCGCCATCGCCAGGGCGGAGTCATCGACGCGCTCCAGTTGCTGGATGAGACTGGCGTCCTGGTCGCGACGCGGGTCGGCGGTGTACATGCCGGCCTGGTCCGTCAGCAGAACGAGCAGGTCCGCTTCCAGCAGATTGGCGACCAGGGCGGACATGTTGTCGTTGTCGCCGACGCGGATCTCTTCCACGGCGGTGGTGTCGTTTTCGTTGACGACCGGCACGATGCGCCGGTCGATCATGGTCAGCAGGGTGTCGCGGGCGTTGAGATAGCGCGTGCGGTGGTTGAGATCGCTGCGCGTCAGCAGCACCTGGCCGACGATGATGTCGTGGTCGGCGAAGAGCTCGCTGTAGATCTGCATCAGGCGCCCCTGGCCGACGGCCGCCAGCATCTGGCGCGAGGGCAGGGAACGGTCCAGTTCGGGGAAGCCGAGGATTTCGCGACCGGCCGCCTGCGCGCCGGAGGTCACCACGACCGTTTCGTGCCCCAGGCGCTGCAACTGCGCGACCTGCTGCACCAGATTGAGCATGCAGGCGCGGTCCAGCCGCCGCGTGCCGCTGGTGAGCACGCTGCTGCCCAGTTTTATGATCAGGCGCAGCGGCGTGGCAGCGCCATGCCTTGCGGGGGTCGCGCCTTCAGCTGGCAAGGGCTGACTGCCGCTGCAAGGCCGCCATCAACTGCCGGGCGCGCGCGCGGATTTCGTCCAGGGGCCAGGTGCCGTCGCCGGTCAGCCAGCCGGAGAGACCGGAACAGGCCGCCCCGGCGTCGAGAAAACCGGTCAGGTTGTCCGGGTTGATGTTGCCGTTGGCGAGGAAACGCATGTGACGCAGCGGCCCGCGCAGGGCGCGGAAATAGTCCAGACCGAGCGGGCCGGCCGGGAAGAACTTGAGCAGGTCGACGCCCATCTCCCAGGCCTGGACGCACTCGCTGGGAGTCATCACGCCGGGCGCGACCAGCAGATCGGCGTCCAGCGCCGCCTGCACGACCTCCGGCTGAAAGGCCGGCGAGACGATGAAATCGGCGCCGGCGTCGATGACCAGGCGGGCGTCGTCGGCGCTCAGCACGGTGCCCATGCCGCAGAAGACCTTCGGGCCCAGCTCCGCCTTGACCGCCTGCATGGCCGCCACCGGTTCGCTGGAATTCATGGTGAATTCGAAAATGTTGATGCCTTCCTCGACCAGCGCCGCGCAGAGGGGCAGGGCCAGGTCCGGCGGGAAATGACCGCGCATGCCGGCCAGCAGCTTCCGTTGCAGAAGTTCATCCAGGACTGCGTTCACAGGCGACCCTCACAGCGTTCATTAACATGATCCCGGCAGTATACCCGCCGGCCAGGGGATTTGGCATACTCAGACGACAGGGAGGGATTGGACATGAGCATGCGAATCATCGTGGCGCCCGGCGCCTTCAAGAACAGCCTGACGGCGCAGCAGGCCGCGGCCGCCATCGCCAGGGGCCTGGAGCAGTCCGGCCTGGGCGCGGACCTGGTGCTGAAGCCCGTCGCGGACGGCGGCAACGGCACGCTGGACGCCATGCTGGCGGGCGGCGGCGAACGCCGCAGTCTGGTCGTGAGCGGACCGCTGGGCGCGCCGGTGCAGGCCGACTGGGGTCTCTTGCCGGATGGGGTGACGGCTGTGGTCGAAATGGCGCTGGCCTCGGGCATGGAGCTGCTGGCCGCGGAGGAACTGGACCCCTTGCGGGCCAGCACTTATGGCACGGGCCAGTTGCTGGCCGCGGCGCTGGAAGCGGGCGCGACACAAGTCATTCTGGGGCTGGGCGGCAGCGCCACGGTGGATGGCGGCGCCGGCTGTTTGCAGGCCCTGGGCGTACACCTTCTTGATGCGCAGGGGGAGGCCATCGGGCCTGGCGGGGCGCAACTGGGCCGGGTCGCGCGGGTCGATGCCAGCGCGATGGACCCGCGCTGGCGGGACGTTTCACTGCTGCTGGCTTCCGACGTCGACAACCCGACGCTGGGCGAGCAGGGCGCGGCGGCGGTCTTTGGGCCGCAGAAGGGCGCCGACGAGCAGCAGGTCGAAACGCTGGAAGCGCAGTTGACCCACTTCTTCACGGTGATTCACCAGCAGACCGGACGCGATCTGCGCCAGGCGCCGGGCGGCGGCGCGGCGGGCGCCTTCGCCGCGGGCATGATGGCCTTTCTCGATGCCGAATTGCAGCCGGGCATCGAACTGGTTCTGGCGCACAGCGGCTTCGAAAGGGCGCTGGCGGACGCCGACCTGGTCATCACCGGCGAGGGACAGATGGACGAGCAGACCATTCACGGCAAGGGGCCCATCGGCGTGGCGCGCATGGCCCTGGCGCAGGGCGTGCCGACTGTGGCGCTGGTGGGGGGTCTGGCGGTGCACGACGCGGAACTTCACAGGGCCGGCATGCAGGCCGTTTTACCCATCACGCCGGGCCCGATGGCGCTGGAAGACGCGCTGACGGATGCACCGCAGTTGCTGGAGCGGGCCGCCCTGCGCCTGGGCTATTTGTTGCAAACCTTTCGTCTCTCTGGATAATGTCATCCGGGATCACGGAAGGTTTACGCAGGCGCCCGTTCACAATCAGGGAAGCTATGGATCGAAGGAATTTCCTCAAACTGGCGGGCGCGGCTCTTCCCGGGCTGGCGGCGACGCGGGCCCTGGCCCGTTTGCCGGGTGGTTCTGCCGGTTCAGGAGCGACTTCTCGGCTGGAGCAGAGCACCTGGCGGCCCAACTACGGGCCGAATCCGCCCGCTTCGTTGCGTCCGGAACCGGTTACGCGCCGATTGCTGGTCGTCACCCTAAATCCACGCCTGCGCAGCATGGGCAACATAACTGTGCAGCAATACATGGGTCTGAACAACCCGGGCTGGCTGATCGCCAATCACATCCGCGACCTGCGTCACGCCAGTTACGGTTACGCAAATTACCAGATCGTTGAGAACATCCACATTAGTGACTTTGCCCAGTGGCCAGTCCTGCAGGACGGATTCCGCTACGATGAACACAGTTATCTGAAAGTCTTGCGCAACTACCGGGAGGGGGGCGGGCCACCTCAGCGGAATCCCTGGCTGATCAACCATCACGCCTATTTTGATCAATTCAACATTTACGAGCGCGTCAGGACGGGACAGATCGATGAAGTCTGGCAAATCGAAACGCCCTTCGGCGGCAACTGGGAAGCCGTGATGGCCGGACCGGGTGCATCGTATTCCAACGCTCCTCCAGTCGGCGGCACCGATCATGCGGGTCGGCGTTTCGTCTTCATGGTTTACAACATGGAACGGACGCTGACCGAAATGCTGCACAGCTACGGTCATCGGGCGGAGGGTCATTTGAACACCGTCCACAGCCGTTTCGGCGATCAGGACAACCTCTGGAAGCGATTTATACGTCGTGAGGCCTCGCACCCGGGGCAGGCCGAGGTCGGCAACATCCACTTCCCGCCCAATGCCGAGCGGGACTACGACAGGTCGAATTCGCGCCTCGTCCAGAGCAACAGCGACGACTGGTACCACTTCCCCTTCCTGACGGGCAACCGCTTCCGCCCGATGAGCAGCAGCGAATGGAGCGGCGTTTCGCGGCTGTACTATCTCTGGTGGATGCGTCATCTGCCGCACGTCGCCGGCGAATGCGACGGCGTGGCGCTCAACTGGTGGCGCTACGTGGTGGACCCCAACACGATCTAATCGAGTTCCGCGTGGATGGCGGCGGCGAGGCCCTCCGTGATGCCGGGCAGGGCCGCCAGTTCCTCAACGGTGGCCGCACGAATGGCGTCGATGGAATTCGAATAGTTCTTCAGCAGGGCCTTGCGTTTGGCGGGGCCGATGCCGGGCACGGCTTCCAGGCGGCTGGCCATGCCCTGTTTGCGGCGCCGGTTGCGGTGGCTGGTGATCGCAAAGCGATGGGCCTCGTCGCGGATGCGCTGAACGAGGAAGAGCGCCTGGTCGCGCGCAGGCAGCAGCAGCGGCCGGTGGGCGCCGGGCATCCACAGTTCCTCGAAACGTTTGGCCAGCCCCGCCACCTGCAAGGCGTCCTGCAGGCCGAATTCGCGCAAGACCTCCTGCGCGACGTTGAGCTGGCCGCGCCCGCCGTCAACGATCAGCAGGTCCGGCAGGAGTCGCCAGGTTTCCTCGTTGTCGCGACCGACGGGCGGAAGCGCGTCATCCCGCTCCCGCGCGCGGACGTAACGGGCGAAGCGACGCGTCAGGGCCTCGCGCATCGACTGGTAGTCGTCGGAACCGCGATGGCTGACCGAGCGGATGTTGAAACGACGGTACTCGCTTTTGCGGGCCACGCCGCGCACGAAGACGACGCGGCTGGCCACGATGGCCGTGCCCTGGGTGGTGCTGACGTCAAAACACTCGATGCGGTTGGGGGGGCGGGGCAGTTGCAGGGCGGCCTGCAGGCTGGCGAGGGCGTCTTCCTGGCGCAGCGAGTCCGCCTCCCACTGGGCCCGCAACATGTGCAGGGCCTCGGCCGCGTTTTCCCGGGCGAGGCTTACCAGTTCGCGCTTGCGGCCCCGTTGCGGCACGGTGATCGTGACCTTGCTGCCGCCGCGCCGGTCCTTCAGCCACTGTTCGATGATGCGCGCTTCCTCGACGTGGTTGGGCAGGATGACCTCTTTGGGGATTTCGCTGGCCTCGTTGTAAAAGCGTTTGAGGAAGGCGCGCACGACGATCTCGTCGCTGTCGTCGGCGCTGCCCTCGAGCGCGTGCGAATCGCTGCCGATCAGGCGGCCGTTGCGGATGAAGAGTATTTGCACGACGGCGTCGTGATTGTCGCGCGCCAGGGCGATGACGTCGTGGTTGCTCAGGCTGTGTCCGACCGTGCGATTCTTCTGCGTGATCAAGTCGATGGCGCGCAACTGGTCCCGCAGCGAGGCGGCGCGCTCAAACTGGAGCGCGGTGGCGGCCTCGTCCATCTCCCCTTGCAGACGCGACACGATTTCCTCGGAGCGGCCGCGCAACACGGCCATCAGGCCGGCGATCATCGCCCGGTAGGCTTCGCGGTCGACGGCGCCGATGCAGGGCGCGTTGCAGAGCTGGATATCGTGGTAAAGGCAGGCGCGTTCGTCGTGGCCGTCGATGTCGCGGTCGCAGGTGAGGTAAGGGAAGACCTTGCGCAGGGTCTGCAGGGTGTCCTGGGCGGCCCACATGGCGACGTAAGGGCCGAAGTAACGGCTGCCATCGCGCACCAGGCGGCGGGTCACGTCGACGCGCGGGAAGTCGTCCTGCCAGGAGACGCGGATGTAGGGATAGCGTTTGTTGTCCTTGAGCGCGATGTTGAAGTGCGGCAGGTGGCGCTTGATCAGCGTCTCCTCCAGGATGAGGGCCTTGACCTCATTGCGCTCAACGATGAAGTCGATGTCGCGGATGCGGTCGCGCAGGCGCCGCGTTTTTTCGCTGTGTTCGGCGCTGTTGTTGAAGTAACTGCGGACGCGGTTGCGCAGGCGCCGCGCCTTGCCGATATACAGGACTTCGCCCCGCTCACCCTTCATCAGATAGACGCCGGGCTTTTGCGGCAGGTTTTCAAGGATGGTGCGGATGTGGGAAGAGGGGCTGAAGGTCATGGTATAGTCAGCGTGTGCGCCAGACCAACGCTATGGAACCGTTCCCTCCAGTATAGCGGAAGCGGGCATGTCCTCTGACAGCAGACCTGGGGAAGGCGGCGCGCCGGCGCTTCGCCAGGCGCCGTCGCCGCGCGCCGCGACAGGGCACACGCCGGTGCTGGTGGACGCCGTGCTGGAGTGGCTCACGCCGGCGGAACGTCTCATTGACGGCACGGTTGGCGCCGGCGGTCACAGCGAGGCGTTGCTGGCGGCCGGCGCCGGCGCCCTGCTCGGCCTGGACCTGGACCGGGAAGCGCTGGCGCTGGCGCGCGAGCGACTGGCGCCCTGGCAGGGGCGGGTGACCCTGCAGCAGGGCAGTTACGAGGACATGCGCCTGGCGGCCGGCAGCATGGGCTGGCGTGAGGTCGACGGCATCCTGCTCGACCTGGGCGTTTCCTCCCTGCAACTGGACCGCGCCGAACGGGGCTTCTCTCTGCGCCACGAGGGGCCGCTGGATATGCGCTTCGATCCCGCTTCCGGCGTTGCGGACGCTGCGTCTCTGGTCAACTACAGCAGTGAGGACGCGCTGACAGAAATATTTCGTCGTTTCGGCGAGGAGCGCCACAGCAGGCGTCTGGCCCGCATGATCGTGCGCGAGCGCCCCTTCAGCGGCAGCGGCGAACTGGCCCGCGCCATTGCGCGCGCGACGCCCCGGCCCTGGCCCAGGCGCATTCATCCGGCGACGCGTGTCTTTCAGGCCCTGCGCATTGCGGTCAATGACGAGCTGGAAACGCTGCGCCGGGCCCTGCCGGAGGCCCTTTCCCTGTTGCGGCCGGGCGGACGACTGGTCGTCATCAGTTTTCACAGCCTGGAGGACCGGATCGTGAAACGATGGCTGCAGCAGGAGGAGCGCGACTGCGTCTGTCCGCCGCAGTTGCCGGTCTGCGCCTGCGACCAGCGCGCCCGTTTACGTCGTTTGCGGCGCCGGCCCCTTGTGGCCGACGCTGCGGAGCGGGGAGGAAATCCCCGCAGTCGCAGCGCGAAACTGCGTGTGGCGGAGAAGCTGTGAGACAGGGCGTCCTCCTCGAGCATGCCCTGCGTCGTTCCTGGCGCCGGCAGCGCCAGGCCATTTTGCTGGCCTCGCTGGGGCTCTTGCTGGCGGTCATCGTGGGCGCGCTGGTCTATTTGTCGCAGGCGGCGCTGGATGCCACGACCGGCCGTCAACTGGAAATCCTGATCGCCGAACGCAACGAACTGGAGCAACTCAACGAGAGCCTGCGCGCGGAGATCGCCAGTTTGCGCAGCGTGCCGCGTTTGCGCCGGCGGGCGGAGGAGATGGGCTTTCGTCTGGCGAAAACGGAGGACGTCGACTACGTCGTCGTGGACCGGTTCGATCCGCGACGGACGGCGGTGGCGCCCCAAACTTACGCACAACAGGCGACCCCGGCTGCCGATTATGACGAGACGCTGGCCGGCTGGATACAGCAACAACTGGACGCTTTCAACCGTCAGCCTGACGCCGCGGAGGGCGAATGAGGCAGAACCTGCCCGACGATACGCTGCGGCAACGCCTGCCTATCGTCATCTCAGGCCTGTTGCTGGCCAGCGTGTTGCTGATGCTGCGTCTGGTCTCCTTCCAGTTTCAGCTGGACCCGGCCGTGACCAGTTATCTGGAGAGTGTGCGCGAATCCGGCTACCAGCGCACGCTGCGCCAGGCGGCCGTGCGCGGCAACATTTATGACCGCGACCTGCAGGCGATGGCGGTCAACTCGCTCGAATACCGCGTTGGCATCAGCCCCAATCTGGTCTCGCAGCCGCGTGAAACGGCCATACGACTGGCGGGCATCATGGGGCTGGACGAACTGGACACCTTCAATCGCGTCACCAGCGAGGTCCCCTGGGTGTTGCTGTCGGCGGGCGTCAGCGCCGACCAGGGGCGGCAGGTGGCCGAACTGGACCTTCTGGGCGTGACGATCGAGGCGAGGCCGCGACGTTACTATCCGCAGGGCTCGATGGCTGCCCAGGTGGTGGGCTTCGTGGGCGGCGATCTGCGGGGTTACTACGGCGTTGAAGGCTTCTATGACGGGCAACTGGCCGGTCGCGAGCAGGAGCAGATGCTCAGCAATATCCCCTTTGACGTGCCGGAGGACCATGACGAGGACCGCGGCTCGGACATTGTGCTGACCATCGATCGGGAAATTCAGTACCTCGCCGAGAGCGAACTTGAAAGCAGCGTGGCGCTGACCAACGCGGCCCGCGGCAACATCCTCATTATGGACCCGCGCAACGGCGAAATGCTGGCCATGGCCAGCTGGCCTACCTTTGACCCCAACGCCTGGTACGAGGTGCGCGACGATACGCTGCTGCAGAATGCGGCGATCAACAGCCTCTTCGAACCCGGCAGCCTGATGCAGGTGTTGACCCTCGCCGTGGCGCTGGAGCGGGGCGACTACCGCCTGGACGACACCTACCTGGACCGCGGCTATATCGAGGCGGGCGGCGTGCAGGTGCAGAACTGGGACCGCAAGGCGCATGGCGTGGTCGATCTGACCACCGTGCTGGTGGAGACGCTCAACGTCGGCGCCGCCACCATAAGCATGCAAATGGGACCGGCGATCTTTTACAGCGGCCTGCGCGAATTCGGCATTGGCGAGCCGACGGGCATCGACCTGCAGGGAGAACTTCCCGGCATCCTGTTCGTGCCGGGCGACGAGGACTACAACGACAGCCTGTTGCTGACCAACAGTTTCGGCCAGGGCGTGGCCGTCACGCCCCTGCAAATCCTGACGGCCTTTTCCGCCATCGCCAACGACGGCCTGATGATGCAGCCTCACGTCTTTCGCCGCCTGCTGGATGGCGACGAGGTGCGCGCATCGTCGCCCTCGACGCTGGGGCGGCCGATCAGTTCCGCGACTGCCCGACAGGTGACCGAAATGATGGTCACCGCCACCCGCGAAGGCATGGGCGGCCGCGCCGATCTGCCGGGCTACACGGTCGCCGGCGCGGCGGGGACGGCCCAGGTGCCCACCACCCTGGGCTACGAAGCGGGCACGTCCATCGTTTCCTTCATCGGTTTTCTGCCGGCCGACGATCCGCGGGTCATCGTTTTCATCCGGCTGGACCATCCCAACGAATACTGGGGCGCGGCGACCGCGGCGCCGGTCTTCCAGCGCCTGGCGGAACGCCTGGTCATTCTGATGAACATTCCTCCCGATGACGTTCGGCGGGACCTGGTCGCTGCCGGGGGCGCCGTGGAGGCCATCCAGCACTAGTCAGTGGGCGGCGCCGGCCGACAAAAGCGGCCTGGCGCCCCTGGCAATGTTGGCCGATGCGCCAGATGCGCTAGAATGGACTCTGGCAAGAGACAGGGCGGGCATGGGACTTCCCTTTGCGTTGGCGGTGGGTGCGATCACGTTCCTGCTGGGCGTCATCTGGGGCGGGCCGCTGATCGAGTTGCTGCGACGCCTGGGCATAGGCAAGCAGATCCGCGCCGAACTGGGCGAGCGGCAGCAACGCAAGGTAGGGACGCCGACCATGGGCGGCGTGCTGATCATTGTGTCGGTCGTGGTGCTCACGGCCGGTCTCAACCTTGCCAGCGTTGTGCGTCAGGTGAGCGGCCGCAGCATCCTGCTGCCGATGATCGTGTTGCTGGCCTTCGGCGTGCTGGGCGCCATCGACGACCGCGCCAGCATCCTGCGCTCGCGCGGGCCCCTGGGGGAGGGGCTGTCGGGCCGCGTCAAGTTCGCGGTCCAGGTGGTCATGGCCGTCGCCGTGGCTGTGTTCATTTCCGCCTGGGAAGGCGGCGTTTCCTACGCCAATTCGGTCAACCTGCCGCTGGTTGAACTGTCGATTCCCCTGAGTCCGATCCTGTTCATTCCTCTCTGCGCCTTTTTCATCGTGGCGACTTCCAATGCCGTCAATTTCACCGACGGTCTTGACGGGCTGGCGGGCATCATTTCGGCCAGCGCCTTCGCGGCCTACGGCATCATCGCCTGGCTGCAGAACCAGGTCTTCCTGACCCAGTTTTGCTTCATCGTGGTCGGCGCCTGTTTCGCCTTCCTGTGGTACAACGCGCATCCGGCGCAGATGTTCATGGGCGATACCGGCTCGCTCGCGCTGGGGGCGGCGCTGGGCACGGTGGCGGTCATGACCGGCCAGTGGCTGCTCTTGCCGATCATCGCGATCGTGCCCCTGGCCGAGACGCTGAGCGTGATTCTGCAGGTTGCCTCGGCGCGCTGGTCGCGACGATATCGCGGTGTGGACCGGCGCCTCTTTCGGCAGGCGCCGCTGCACGGCCACTTCGAACTGGGTGGCTGGAGCGAGACGCAAATCGTGCAACGCTTCTGGCTGGTTGGCTTGCTGAGCGCGATGCTTGGCGTGGCGCTGGCCTTGATCTGAGGCCCGCTCCTTTCGATGGAATCCCTGCAGGGAAAGCGGGTGCTGGTGCTTGGCTACGGGCGGCAGGGGCGCGCCCTGGCGCGCTGGTTGCCGACCAGGGGCGCCAGCGTGACGGTCAGCGATCGCCGGCCCCTTGAGCCGGCGCTGGACGAGCTGCCGCCGGGCGCGAATGTCGAGTTTGTCAGCGGCGATCATTCGCCGGACCTGCTCGACGACAGGGACCTGACCTGCCTGTCCGGCGGGGTTCCGCCGGATGCGCCGCTGGCGCGGGAGGCGCGGCGACGCGGCATCCCGCTGACGAATGACGCGCAGCTCTTCATGGAACGCTGCCCGGCGCCCGTCATCGGCATCACGGGCAGCGCCGGCAAGACCACCACCACGTCGCTGGTGGCGGCCATGCTGGAAGCGGCCGGCAGGCGGGTGTGGACGGGCGGCAACATCGGCCACGTCCTGCTCGATGATCTTGGCCGTATGCAGGGCGGGGACGTCGTGGTCATGGAGCTGTCGAGTTTCCAGCTGGAGCTGATGACCTGCAGCCCGCAACTGGCGGTGGTGCTCAACGTCACGCCCAACCACCTCGATCGGCACGGCACGATGGAGGCCTACGCAGCAGCCAAGGCCCGCATTCTGGATTTCCAGAAAGGAGAGGACTGCGCCATCCTCGGGCACGATGATGGCGGCAGCCGGGCGCTGAAGTCGCAGGTGCGGGCGGGGCTGGCCTGGTTTGGCAGGGACAGACCGCCGGGAGACGGCGCCTGGTACCAGGACGGAGACCTGTGGCTGGCCGGTCGCTGCGCAGGGAAGGGCGGGGCGCAACGCGTTTGCGCCAGGGCGGACAGCCCCTTGCCGGGCCCGCACAACCTGATGAATCTGCTGGCGGCCTGCGCCACGGCGGGCGCGGCGGGGGTCCCGGCGCCGGCGATGGCCCAGGCCATCCGCGAATTCCGCGGCGTGCCTCATCGCCTGGAGACCGTGCGCAAGTTGCAGGGCGTCGCCTGGGTCAATGACAGCATCGCCACGGCGCCGGAGCGCGTGGTGGCGGCCCTGCACAGCTATGACGGCCCCCTGATATTGTTGGCCGGTGGCGTGGACAAGAAGTTGCCCTGGGAGGACATGTTGCGCCTGGCCCTGCAGAAATCGCGCTGTATCATCACATTCGGGCACTTTGGCGAAGCGATTCGCGACATGACGCTGGCGCTGGGTGGAGCGGGCGCGGCGGTCTGCAACGTGGCGGGGCTGGACGAGGCGGTCGCCCTGGCTGCCGGGCGCGCGCAGGCCGGCGACGTGGTGCTGCTTTCACCCGGCGGCACCAGTTTCGATGCCTACCGCGATTTCGCCGAACGCGGCGCCCACTTTCGCCGACTGGTTGAGGCGCTGTGAGCGATGCCGTCAGACGCTGAAATGCAGGACGCCGACAACGTCACGCTGGAGCAGGAACAGGCCGGCGTGGCCGTCATGGCGCCGGCCGCGGGCGGCATCCGGCGCGGCTACAGCTGGAGTGAACTGGCCCGCGGGATCGATCGCTGGCTGCTCTTGCTGGTCGGCATGCTGCTGGTCGCCGGCACCCTGATGGTCTACAGCGCCACCTTTGACTGGAGTTACCAGAGTTTCGGCAGCGAAGTCGAAATCCTGCTGCGCCACATCCGCAACATTCTCATCGGCAGCGTGTTTCTGGTCGTGCTGGCGCTGCTGGATTACCGATTCCTGCGGCGCATGGTCGTGTGGCTTTTGCTCATCACCATCGGCTTCCTGGTGGCGGTCTGGTTGTTCGGCGACGACACCTTCGGCGCGCGGCGGGCGCTGATCGCGGGTTCCTTTCAGCCCGGCGAAGCCGCCGAACTGGTCATCGTCCTCTACATGGCCGCCTGGCTCAGTTCCCGTCGCGGGCAAATCCGCAGCATCGGCTATGGCCTGGTTCCCTTCTCGGTGCTGGTGGGCGTCGTTGCCGGGCTGATATTTATGCAGCCGGACTTCAGCACGGCGGCCATCATCATCGTCACGTCGACCGTGATGTTTTTCCTGGCGGGCGCGGACCTGCGCCAGTTGCTGGGCACATTCGGCCTGACGTCGCTGGTTATGCTGATGGTCACCTGGCTGGGTCTGCTGCCCGATTACGTACC
>DAOUIB010000307.1:0-12237 GCA_034428275.1 Anaerolineae bacterium | reverse complement strand
CTGTCGCCGGTATAACCGGACTTTTCGAGGGCCAACAGCAGGCCGCTGTTGCGGTGCAATTGCATGGCTGGACGCAGGCCATAGGTCGGGTCCAGCAGCACGGCGCTGGTGTACGGCGACAATTGTCCAACCACTTCGGACTTGATGGCCACGGCGTCGTCGTAACTGCTGCCTTCCGGCAACATGCCGACGTAGCTACCGCGCTGGTCAAAGGCCATGATCGTGAAGACGTTTTCGCTGGTGCTGGTGGTTTTCAGTCCGCGCCAGCGGCCGGGCGTCAATGTCGCTTTCACAAGAATCTCCTTCGTGTCTGCACTACAGAATGACGGAAGTATAGCAGAAGGGTCGCGCTGGCCGGACTTTCAGGAGCGGGCCCCGGTCAGCCAGGACCTGCTGGCGCTGCCAACCACAGCTTCAAAAGTCGTTGCGATGTAACGCGCCCCCCGTTCGCGCCAGGCCTGCGCCTCTTCAACAGAGGGCACGACCACACCGAGCGCCACGTCTGACGCGGTGATCTTTTGCACTGCCCGTTCAACCACCGTTTCCACTGCCGGATGTGACGTGTCGCCGGCATGGCCCAGGGAATGGGACAAGTCCGTGCGACCGAGAAACAGGACGTCGATATCCGGGACGGCGAGAATGGCATCCAGGTTGTCGATCGCCTCGCCGCTCTCCAGTTGCAGGATCGTCAGGGTCTCATCATTGGCGCGGGCGACGTAGACCGGCAGGCTCATCTCCTGGGCAAAGGTGGCGGGGCGAACGCCGGCCAGCCCGCGCATGCCGCGCGGCTGATACTTGATGGCCTGTAGCGCCCGTTCGGCATCGGCGGGCGTATTGACCCAGGGGACGTGTACGCCCTGGGCGCCGGCGTCCAGAAAGCGCAGCAGAACGTGCGTCTGGTTGGTGGTGACGCGTACCAGGGGCGTCAGGCCGCGCAATTCTGCGGCCCGCACCAGGTCTTCGGCCCGGCCGGGGTCCAGAGAGCCGTGCTCTGCGTCCAGGATCAGGAAATCCCAGCCGAGGTATCCCATGTATTCCACCAGCGTCGCGTCCCGTGTACGGAAGAAGCAGCCGTAGACGCAGCCGCCGGCCTTAAGTTTCGCTTTCGTCGAATTCCTCAGCATGGATTGCCATCCTTCACGATGTTGTGTTTGGCATTGGCTCTTCAAGCCCTGCATGATGATACACTCCCTCCCTTCGTGGAAGGGAGGAAAGCATGGAAATCACAGCGATTGACGCCTGGCCGGTCTGGAACGGCAGTCGCAACAGCCTGTTCGTGACAGTTGACACAGATGAAGGCATATCCGGGGTTGGCGAGTCCGGTCTGAGCGGCAGGGAAGCTGCGGTCAGCGCGGCGATCGACCATTTTCGGCCCTTGCTGCTGGGCATGGACCCCTTTCGCACGGAGCACATATGGCAACTGCTGTTTCGCGGCGGCTTCTTTCCGGCGCAGCGCATTCAGACGGCGGCCATCGCGGCCATCGACATCGCCCTGTGGGACATCAAGGGCAAGGCGCTGAATGTGCCGGTCTACGACCTCCTGGGAGGACTGGCGCGCGACCGGGTCGTCTGCTATCCGCACAATGCCGGCCACTCGATGGACGAGGAAACACTCGTTGAGTCTTGCCTGGCAACGAAAGAGGCGGGATGGAAATTCGTGCGTTGGGGTCTGCCGCATGAGGGCAAGCAGCTTGAGCCGAGGCAGTCCATTCTGGCGGCCATTCGGCAGGTCCAGGCAGTACGGGAGGCAGTAGGCGAAGACATTGAGATCGCCTTTGACGTCCACACACGGCTTGACCTGCCCGATACCCTGTGGCTGTGCAAGGAACTTGAGCCCTACAACCTCTTCTTTGTTGAGGACCCGTTGCGTTGCGAAAACACGCAGTCTTACCGTTCCCTCAGGCAACGAACCTCGGTGCCGCTGGCAGCCGGCGAACAGTTCAGCTCAAAGTGGGAATTCCGCCAATTAATCGAGGAAGACCTGATCGATTACGCGCGCATCGACGTCTGCATCGCCGGCGGGTTGACGGAAGCCCGCAAGATCGCCGGCTGGTGCGAGACTCACTACATCAAACTGGCCACGCACAACCCGCTGGGGCCTGTCTCGACGGCCGCCTGCCTGCACCTGAATCTGGCCTCGCCGCTGGTCGGCGTGCAGGAGCAGCACGTCATTCCCGGCACACAAATGCTCGACGTTTTTCCGGAACAGGTCGAGTGGAGAGATGGCTGGTTGTCGCCGCCCGATCGCCCGGGACTGGGCGTGACCTTTGACAGGGAGGGAGCGCGCGCCAATCCCATGCGCGAGAGTCAACGTATGATACTGCAACGGGCCGACGGTTCGTTTACGAACTGGTGAGTTGCGGGCGCGAAAAGGACGGTCAGACGGGCCTATTTGCTACAAAAGCCAGAGGGCCTCTTCCCATATCGGGTCGAGGACGACCCTGCGGCTGGTCTCCTCCAGTTCGGTGCGCACCCAGTGCCAGGCTTCGTCCGGGTCATGGTCGTTGCGAATTTCGACCAGGGCCCGGTTGTCCTGCGCCTTCGATACCGACGCCACGCAACCGACCCTGCGAATGGCGCGCAAATAGCGTTCTTCGCTGCAGGTGAGCCAGCAGGCGTAACGCGTGTTGATGCCGATGGGCTGCGGTTCCCCCAGCAAGAAGTCTTGAGATTCGCCCTTGCTCATGTTTGCTTCTCCCTGTGGCCGCTGTGCGCTGCCCTGCGGCTGCGCAGGAAAGAGGTCAGATTCAGTCCCAGCCAGCCCAGAGACAAAATGACCAGGCCGCCACCGCCCAGCATCAGCACGTCATACTGCTGTGACAGCAGTTCGCGTCTGGCGAGGTCGGCGCCGACCAGGCCCTGCACTTCGCCGCTGCTGCCCGGGCTGACGGTCTGCTGCCTGCCCGGAATGACCTGGGCGACATTGCCCTGCAGTTCACGGTCTGCGTCGAGGTAGCGCCAGGCGGAGTAAGCGGCCAGCGACAAGCCAAGGACCACCAGCGCCGTGAACAGCCCGCGAAGCCAGTCTGCATTTGCCAACTGCCCCATCAATCACCCAGGTGGCCCGCCCGACAGGTCGATTGAAGCGGCTGCCGTCGACCGCTACACTGAAAGCGTGAAGCCATTGTAGAAGAGAGCGGTCGACATGACAAGCAGCGTGAAGGTGGGGGTTATCGGAACCAGTTGGTGGGCGGACGCGATGTTTCTGCCAGCGTTGGCGGCGCATCCCGCAGCCGACGTGGTGGCCGTGTGCGGCAGGGACGCCGGCCGGACCCGGGCATTTGCGCGGCGTTGGTCCGTCCCGGCGGCGTACACCGACACCGACGCCCTGCTGGACCATACGGGCCTGGATGCCGTTCTGATTCTGACGCCCAACCGTCTGCACCATCCCCTGACGATGGCGGCGCTGGAACGGGGTCTGCACGTCCTCTGCGAAAAACCGCTGGCCCTGAACCTGCAGCAGGCGCGGGAGATGGCTGATGCTGCCTCGGCTGCGGGCGTCCGCCACATGGTGCCCTTTACCTACAGCTTCATGCCCACGGCCCGCTACATCCGTGAACTGATTGGGCAGGGTTACCTGGGTGAGCCCCGGCACCTGAACATGCGCTACTACGCAGGCGGCGCCCGGAACAGCGAATATCGCTGGCGCTATGACCGCGGCGAAGCCGGCAGCGGAACCCTGGGCGATCTCGGGTCGCATTTCCTGTACATCGCGATGCAGCTTTTTGGCGACGTCGTTTCAGTGCAATGCATGCTGTCGCAGTATGGTGAACGCGATCCGCGGCCGGATGGCAGGCCCTACGAGCGGGTCGACGAGGCGGCAGCGATTTCCGTGGAGTTTGCCAACGGGGCGCAGGGTCACGTCCACGTGAGCAAGGTCTGTTACGAGGACACGCCCTTTGGCCAGACGCATCACATGGAGTTTCACGGTTCGGAAGGGACGCTGTACAGCCATACGGACTGGGACCGGGTTCAGCAGGTCTCCGGCGCGCGCGTGGGGGAGGGGCCGGTCCGCCCGCTGGAAATCCCGGAACACATTTGGCAGGGGGCAAGGCGCGACAGGGTGCACGATACCTATCGCGACGTGTTTCGTCAGCAGGACCACATGGCCCGTGGATTCATCACGGCGATTCAGGAGGGGCGACAGGCCAGCCCTGACTTTGCGGATGGTTTGCGCGTGCAGCGAGTATTGGCGGCCGCCGAACTGGCGGCGGCGGAGGGCAGAAGAGTGAGCCTTGATGAGATCGGCCGGTGAATATCTGAGGTTGCATCAAGCCTCTCGTCTGGCTAGAATTGCCAGTGATGCGCAGGGGAGAATTCTGCGCAGCACGTTTATGTCACAGGAGACAAGTCATGAGAAAGCTGTTTACTGTCGCTCCGGTGCTGCTGATGGTGCTGGGCCTTGCCGTTTTCGCCATTGGCGCGGCCGGAGCCCAGGATGATCAGCCGGTCTTCCGCATCGTCTCGCATGGCGGCGCCGGCAATCCCTTCTGGATCGTCGTCATCAAGGGTATGGAAGATGCCTGTGCGCTTTTGAACGCGGACTGCGCCTGGCTGGCCCACCCCGTCGACAGCGTGGACGACATGGCGGGTTACTGGGATGATGCCCTGGCCGCCAACCCGGATGGTATCGGCACCACCGTGCCGAACCCCGAGGTTATTCGTGACGCCGTCGGTCGCGCCAGTGAGGCCGGCATTCCGGTCATCGTTTTGAACACGGCGGACCCGAATTCCGGTACGCCGGACGCGCTGGATACGCTCTTCTACATCGGCGCCAGCGAGTTCACCGGTGGGGTGAGCAACGCCAACCGCGTGCTCAATGCTGCGGACGCTGCCGGTGTGGCGATCGTTCGCGGCGTTTGCCCGATCCAGGAAGTCGGTCACAGCGGTCTTGAAGCGCGTTGCGCCGGTGTTCGCAGCGTCTTCGAGGAAGCCGGCATTCCGCTGGATGAGCTGACCATCAACAACGACACGACTGCTTCTGCCGGTACGCTGGCGGACTACTTCACGGCCAACCCGGACACCAACGCGGCGTTCTTCCTTGGCCCGAACCCCTCCACCAGCTTCAATCTGTATCTGCAGGAAGCCGGCCGTATGCCGGGCGAGATCTTCGCCACCACGCACGATACCAGCGCCGAGATCTACCAGATGATCAAGGACGGCTATCTGCTGCAGGCGATCGATCAGCAGCCCTATCTGCAGGGTTTCGAGACCATCATGTGGCTGTACCTGAACAGCCGTTACGAGCTGGCGCCCGGTAACGACATTTTCACCGGCCCCGGCATCATCGACGGCAGCAACGTCGATGCCATTATTGAACTGACCGCGGCTGGCTATCGCTAGACGGGCGTCCGTTCATGATTTCGGGGCAGGCGAGGGGACACCCTTCCTGCCCCGTTTTTTGTCAGTGACGTGAGAATATCTGATCATGCTCGCTTATTTTGAAGAAAACGCCGAAGCATCGACTGGAGTGCAACTGGCCAGGATCTACATGGTCCTGTTGGGTCTGGGCGCGCTCTTTATTGCCGAGCAGGTGCTGGCCGGCTGGATTGCGCTGGGCGAGCGCATCAACGTCCTGCGCAACGACATCAACTTCATCGAATGGGTGGTCAGCCTGGCTTTCCTGCTGCTGGCCATAGCGGCCCTTCGCGCCGCCTGGAGCCTGTGGCGCAGGGATCCCGCCGGGTGGCCATGGTCCCAGTGGGTGTCGTTCTTCGCGACGATACTCGGCGCCGTATTCCTGATGAAGGCCCTGCTTCCCGGCGGCATTGCCCAGATCAGCAATCTTGTGGCGCCGCCACTGGACACCCTGATGCTGGCAATCGGGGCACTGCTCTTTGTCAGCGGCCTGCTGTGCTACCGCTTCGTTACCCGTGGCGTCCAGGTATTCGACGACAAGGTGGACAAGGCCCAGGGGGCCCTGAGCACGGCCGCCAGTGACATGACGCCGGGCCAGTTCATCAGTCTGCAACTGGCCCAGTCACCGAGCGCAGGCGCCATTATCGGTTTTGTCTTCATCTTTCTGGTCTTCAGTTTCGTGACGGATCTGTTCCTGCAGCCGACTTCGGTTGGCTCGGTGCTGACCAACGTCTCTACCAAGGGCATCGTGGCCATTGGCGTCACCATCCTGATGATCTCGGGGGAATTTGACCTCTCCGTCGGCTCGATGCTGGGCGCAGTGTCGGTCTTCTACATGTTTTTCCTGACCGAAGGAATTCCCCAGATCGGGATGGGCCCGCTTCCCATGTTGCTGGCCATGCCGGCAGCCCTGGTGGTCGCCATGCTGCTGGGCTTCATCAACGGCATCATCCTCGTGAGAACCGGCATTCCATCCTTCATCGTGACCCTGGGGACGCTGCTGATCTATCGCACCATTCCGCTGGTCGCCATCCCTGGCGGACGCATTTTGCGCTATCGCGATTACTACGACGAGTTTCCGCAAGTCTGGATCAGCCCCTGGGTGTTGTCCCTGCTGGCGTTGGCCGGCCTTGTCGCAGTGGCCTATGTGGCCTGGCGCCTGTTGCCCGGGCTGTGGCGCGCCCTGCAATTCCGCTATGGAGAAATCAGCAATGCAGCCAACGACGGGCACTTCAAGACGACCCAGACTCTGATATCCGGTCTAATCCTGCTGGTTGCGGCCCTGGCCCTGTTGATCATCGCCCTCTGGTTGCTGATGGTCGTTGCCTTTCATTTGGGAAGAGGCGGTGAACTGGTTCAGGTCGGCTTCTTCGATCTGATCAACGGTCGCTGGGGCTTCAGTTTTGAGGAGGTCACCGGCGGGCTTTTCAGCATATTCATTCCTCCGGGAGCGAATTTCCGCAATTCCATCATCTGGTGGCTGTTGCTGGTCCTGCTTTTCCAGGTCGTGCTGACACAGTCCCGCTACGGCAACTCGGTCTTCGCCGTAGGCGGCAATCCGGGCGCCGCGCGCGCGCAAGGCATCAACGTCAACCGCGTGAAGGTGATGAACTTCATGCTGGTCGCCCTGCTCGTCGGGGTGACGAGCATCCTGGAAGTTACGCGCAACCCGGGCGTGGACCCCCTGAAGGGCGATGGCTGGGAACTGGAAGTCATCGCCATGACGGTGATCGGCGGCGCGTTGCTAAGCGGCGGCTATGGCAGCGTCATCGGCACCCTCCTGGGAGCGCTGATCGTCGGCATGCTGGCAACCGGCCTGGTCATCATCGGCATGAACGCCCGACTGTTCCGTGGCGTTGTGGGCGCAATCACCATTCTGGCCGTGGTCCTCAACACGCTCGTGCGACGACAATCCACCTGAGGCTAATGACATGAACAGCATGCAGAACAACGGGGACAACCTGCTGGAGATGCGGGACATCCACAAGTACTTCGGCAGTGTTCGCGCCCTGCGTGGCATCGATTTCCACGTCGATCGCCAGGAGATAGTCGGGTTGCTGGGCGACAATGGTGCCGGCAAATCCACGCTGATCAAGGTGCTGACCGGTTTCCACACGCCGACCAGCGGGGAAATCGTGTTTGAGGGCGATTCGGTGTACATCGACTCGCCGCATCGCGCTCGTGAACTGGGAATCGAAACGGTGTACCAGGACCTGGCGCTGGTACCGCTGATGAGCATCGCGCGCAATTTCTGGCTGGGTCAGGAACCGACGCGAAACTTCGGACCGGTAAAGCTGATGGACCAGGAACAAATGGCCGTCGAGGCCGCCGCCGCCCTCGAAGACGTTGGCATTCACATTCGTGATGCCAACGAGGTCGTGGGCAGCATGTCGGGCGGCGAGCGCCAGTCGATCGCCATTGGACGCGCGGTCTATTTCGGCAAGAAGCTCCTGATTCTTGACGAGCCGACCTCGGCGCTGTCGGTGGGCGAGACGCGCAAGGTGCTGGAATACACCCATGCCGCCAAGGAACGCGGCATGAGCGTGATATTCATCACCCACAACATCAGCCAGGTGCATGCCGTCGCCGATCGCTTCACGATCATCAGTCGAGGTCGTAAACTGGGCGACTTCACCAAATCGGAAGTCAGTGAGGAAGAAGTGGCGACGATGGTCATGTCCGGCGTCGTGCCGGAACGTCTGCGCCTCTTCGACCCTGAAGCGGTGGATGACTAGTCATGCAGACCTTTCAGCGTCCCCTGACTCTCGTTGTATTGCTGGCCGCCACGCTGGCGGCCTGCGCGCCGGCGGACCTGGACGTGACGCCGACGGCGACGTCCACGCCAGTTCCAACCGTCACGCCGACGCCCGAATCGACGCCCACGCAGACGGCCACGCCGGCCCCTGCCGAGGTCGTGGAAACGCCGCTGGTCGACGTGTTCCTTGAAAACGTGCCCGAGCCTGTTGCTGCAGGGGGTATTCAATGGCGGCGCGACCCCGAACGCGACGTGAGCAAGGTGAGAAACGTCCAAAACGGTATCGCCAAACGCCTTTACCTGATCGAAAGGCAGGGCGGGAAGGCCAGTTTCACTTTCGGCGTCTTCGATAGCCAGGAAGATGCGCGGGTCTACTATGACTTTGTCAAGGACTTGCGCACCGTACTCGAAAACGGGGAATCGGACGAGGATTTCCCGATGCCCAACCTCTTCGGTACGGGCCTGTACGGCTCAAACGCAATCTTTTCGATTGACAACTATTTCATCGAAGTCGGAATTGAACAGTTCTCGGGGACGGCCGGCAATCCCCTGCCATCCCTTTCGCGACAGGCGATTCGCATTGTCGAGGAAACGCTGACCAGCGTGGCGGCCGCGGCTGAAGCCGGTGAAGTCGTCGATCTGACAATGACCCTGCTTCTGGATGCCTTGCCGGACCAGGTCATGGCGGGCGAGGTCGCCTGGGAGCGGGGCGCGCGATCGCTGCTCACCGTCGCCGACGGTCAGGCCGTCAGCATGCCCTGGCAAGCCGGTGACCTGCGGGTAACGTTGTACATGGCGCTGTTTGATTCGCAGGACGCAGCGCTGGCCTACAACCCGGTCGAGGCGGACAACGGGAAGATTCCTGGTTCGGTCACGCTGTCGATCGGCGAGCAGTACGTTGCGCTGGTCTGCGACAGCCCGGCCGGTGGTCTTGAGGTTGCCCGCATTCTGGCGGAGGCCTTGAACGCGTTCGCTTCCATCTAGCCGCGACCCCGCAGCCCGAAGATGCCGCTGCGGGCGGTGCGGCCCTGCGGCCAGACTCCGCTGTCTGCCAGGCCGGCAATTCCCTGGAGGAAGACCGGGTGGTCACCCTCAAGGGGCAACTCCACGACCCGACCCGTTACGCCGGACAGGTAGGCGGCGAGGGCGACCTCCAGCGCGCGGGCGCCGACCCTGCCATTGGCAACCAGAGGAGCGCCAATGCGCAGCGCGTTGACAAATGCCGACCAAAGTTGGGTGAAGGAACGGGCGATGTTGTCGGCCTGCGTCTCCAGGTCATTGGCCTGGTAATCGCTTCGCAGCCAGTCGCGCACGCCAAAGATCTCCGAGGCCTGGTTGAAGCCGCTGGTCTGACCACTCCGGTATCGCATGCGCAGGTAGCCATCGCTACCGCTTAGATCGACTCCGCCGACTCCGACGCCCCAGCCATGATGAAGCGCCGCATAGCCGCCGGGGTAGGCCACCTGGGCCAGGGTCAGGTCCTCGACCTCGGGCATGCGAATGGCATAGGTAGGCGCGTCCACAAAAGCCATGACCTGCTCCGCAGGCGCGCCGTAAAACCACTCCGCCAGATAGACGGCGTGGATCATGTCCATCAAAATGCCGCCACCGGCAGCCAGGGTGTGGCGCCAGTCGCCCTGAAACTCGGCGGCGCCCGGCTTGTCGATGACGCCGAGGTAGTGCATGGTCAGCACCCGCAGGTCGCCGACGAGTCCCCGCGTCACCAGTTCATGTAACTTGCTGTATTCCGGCAGATAGTGGTAGTTGTGGACCATCCCCAGGACGCATCCGGCCGAGTCGGCGGCCGACACCAGTTCATGCGCCACGGCCGGCACGGTGGCAAGAGGTTTTTCGCTGAGGACGTGAATGCCGCTGGCGAAGGCATCCAGCACGATCCGGCGTCGGAACTGCTGCGGCACGGTGATGACAACCGCCTCGACGTCGTCACGCGCCAGGACTTCGCCGTAGTCGTCGTAGAGCGCCGGTCGCTGCTGACTGAACCATTGGCGGGCGATTTCGAGCCGCGCAGGGGTCACGTCTGCCACGGCGACCAGCTCAACGTCGCCCCTGGCCCCGAGGGCGTGCAGCGCCGGGCGATGGCCGTATTCAACCACGTTGCCACAGCCAATCAGGCCAACTCGCAAGGGCTCGGCCATGCTTTCCTCCAGGTCCGGAAAACTGCGCGTCATCCTGCCTGGTCTTCAGCCGCCTGTCAACTGCCCTGGCGGGAGATGCGCAGGTCCAGTTCATCCACAATCTTGTCGAGGGCCGTCAGTTGTTGCCTGTTTACAGCCACGCCCGGTCGACGGACGACGGCGTGCTGAATGGTGCCGGCGCGCTGCATCAGGTGCTTTCTGGTGTGCAGGGAGAACTCATGGCCGGGGCCGGACACGGCAGCGACCAGTGGCTGGATTTCATCAAGGACGGCGAGCGCCTCTGACTGGCGGCCCGAGCGCCAGAGCGGCCAGGCGCGGCAAAAGTATTCGTTGAAGCCGACTCCCGGGATAAGGCCCGAGGACCCCGCCCGAAGTTCGTCCGGCAGGGTGATGCCGCCACCGCCGCCAAACATTCGGACCTTGCCGCCGTCGACCTGGGCCCTGAGGTCGGCGATCCGATCCGCCGCGCCGGGACCCTCGATCTTGAAGTAGCGCACGTTGGCCGCCCTGCCTGCGATTTCTGCCAGCGCCGACGTTGCAAGTCCTGTTCTGGCATAGCCCTGGATGTGAGGCGACTGCTGCACCATAAGGGGCAGATCCGCCGCATGGCCCAGGTCGACATAGTGGTCGACCAGCGCGGCCTGTGAAACCTTCATGGTCGCCGGCGGCAGCGTCATAAGGGCTGAGGGATGCCAGCGAGCGAATTCCCGCGCCTGCTTTATGGCGGCTTCCGTGCTGCCGGGCGCGATGCCGATGACCAGAGGCACGCCGCCGGCCACTTCGGCAGCGACGATCTCCACCGTGCGACGGCGTTCGTCATCGGTCAGCTTGTAGGCCTCGCTGGCAAAGCCGTTGATGCCTATGCCGTGTACACCGCCGTCCAGCTCGAAGCGGACGACGCGCTGCAGCCCCTTTTCGTCGATGTCTCCCTGTTTGTCAAAGGGGACAAACACGATGGGGACGATGCCTTCCAGCATGTTATACTCCGCGATTGCAATTGTCGGCAGGAACAGGAATGAAGCTTTACGTAACCGGCGGTACCGGACTGGTGGGCAGCAACCTGATCCGTCTCGCCCGGGCGCAGGATAGCGCTGAAGTCATCGCCTCGCAATTCGGCCCGCAGCCCGAGTGGGAGGTGGACTACGAACTGGACCCGCTGGACATCAGCGACGCAGAATCCATACGTCGCAGCATATTGAAATACCGGCCGGACGTCGTCATCCACACCGCTGCGTCGGTCGACCAGGTCTGGATGCGCAACAATCGCGAACTGGCCTGGGCCATCATGGTCGATTCGACTCTGGCCTTCGCGAGGGCCTGCCGGGAGATAAATTCCCGCTTTGTTTTTGTCTCCACCGACTGGGTCTTTGACGGCATGGTGCCGCTGGTGACGGAGTCCTCACCGCCACTGCCGGTGAACTACTACGGCATTATGAAGGCCGTCTGCGAACAGGCGCTGGGCGCGCTGGACGATCTTAACTACGGCGTGGGGCGCCTCGCGGGAGTCTACGGGCTGAATTACGCCGTTCCCGCCATGTTGCGCAGGGAACAGTCGCTCGGATTCGAAATGGGCGTATTCGTCGCCGACCAGGTCACTCGTGGGCGCGTGGCCGAGATCTGGACCGGACCCAACACCAACATGCAGGCGCATCCGACGCTGGCTTCCGACTGCGCCGACATGTTGCTGCGCCTGGGGCGTAGCGATGCCACAGGCATCTTCCACTGTTTCGGCAGTGAGTCTGTCGGCCGCCTGGACTTCGCCCGCGCGGTCGCCGGCGCCTTCGGAGCAGACCCAGGTTTGATCGCCGCTGTCCCGACGGACCCGAAGACGCTCGAAATCCATGCCGGCATACGAATTCCCTACCGCAGTTGCGCCAGAGTCGAGCATTCCAGCGCAGTGCTGGGCCGCAGGGTGATGAACGTGGCTGAAGGCACGGCGGCCTTCCGCCAGGAATGGGACGCCTTTCA